>JAOZRY010000501.1 GCA_029939965.1 Bacteroidales bacterium
TGGTAGTAGAGTCAAATTATTAATTAAAATGTAAACCCTAAATCAAATTCCCATTGGTTCATATTCAATTCGATCTGTTGCGCAGGATCGAATGGGTTGGTTCCTGTTACAGTTTTGGATAGTGCATGAGTAACCGCAAAGTTTATATCATGTTCGCCAATTGCACGTGTAAATCCGAGTGATATGTGGCTCTCGTTAACAGCAGGTGCCAGGATATTGAACATTACTTCCGTTTCAGGAATAGGCTGTTTACCGTAGGAATAACCAAACCTGAATTGCCAATTCTCAACCTGACGGAATTCGGCTCCCAACTTAAAAATCATCATATCTTCCCAGCCAAAACCAGCACCATTATCACTACCCAAAGGAACAAAATCGGGGTTTGGAATGTAGGCATCCTGTGGTGAAGTCATTTCGGGATTGGGTATCATTGGCATCATCTGCGATGCGATCATGGGGTTGCTTATCGACTTAACACCGCTATACATTATTTGTTTTACATCAAACATAACAGTCATGTCGGAAGACAAATCGTAAGAGATACCTGCTGTCCAGTTTGCAGGTATATCAAAACCACCTTCTTCGGCAAACAGGCCTTTGTAATCATCGAATTTACTCATTTTGATTTTGGGTTGGAATGCTGCACCAAGCCTGAAACCTTGGAACAATTCGCCCTGATAACCAATTTTGAATCCAAAACCGGTAGAGCTGCTTACGCCATTATTGGTAACATAAGCACTACGATCAACAGGCATTCCGGGCATACCGGCCGATCCCATATCCCTGAATGCTTCAAGACCCTTTGCTTCAAATGTTTGATAAGCCAAAACCGGCGAAATACCCAAACTGTGATTTTCGCCCAACTGTCGTGCATAGGTTAATGCAAGAAACATCTGCGAAATATTTACCCCTGTAGGTTTTGAAACGTGGGTCATGGGGTTGGGAAATCCGTTAGGCATTGGATCGCCAAAACTCTGGATGATTTCGCTGTAATAAGTTTTGGCATCGTAATCGGTATTCATACCTCCATTACCAAAAAAGTTAAGCCCCACAGTATTTTTTTCGCCCAGCTTATAACTAAAAGCTACGGCAGGCACTACAAATATTGGTGTACCACTTTCGACAGTTCCCTCATTTAAACCCAGCATCATTTGCCTGCCTTGGTAAGGCCAGTTTTCCAGTGGTGTTGGTGCGCCAATTATAGTATATTTCCGGTTGGGATTGAACAAGCCTACACTTATTTCAAAACTCATTTTTTTATTCAGAAACCCCAGAGCTGCCGGATTAATGGCGGCAGAAAATGGTGAGTGCAGATAAGCAATTCCGGCACCGGCAAAACCTTTGTTTTTGGTACCCTGACCATTACTAAAATAGCCATCGGTGGCGCTTGCAAAATGTCCTGAGATCAAAAAGAGCGCTACTAATATTACAATAAAACTGTATTTTCTGTTCATGATGTAAATTTTTAAATTTATTCGAATAATAATTATTTGGTAAGTTTTTCCATTGTTTCTTCAACGTCGCCGGGAGTACTCATTATTTTCATAAACTCGCCCATCGACAACTCCGGCCAATGCAGAGCAAACCGGTATTTACCATGAAGCATGGTAGCTTCATCGCCTTGAAGTAATATTTCGTAAGGCATAGCGGCAATATGATCTTCGCCAATGATGGGTAAAAAATAAGCCTCACCATTTTCAGGGTCACTTAGGGCAACACCAAAAATTGCTATCTCTTCATCCGGAAATAGTAATTCATAAACTTTTACTGTATTCCCCTTTCCGGCTTCAAGGTTCTTACGAATCATCGAAACTCCTTCATCGAACGATGAAAATTCATTTAATTCAACCGGATCATCAAAACGAGGCATAAAAGCCATAAAATGATAATCCTTCAATTCATCACATTCTTTGCTTCCACCAAAAGGCTCAAATTCATCACCAATTTGTAACATTGCTGTGTGAATATTTTTATCTATTGCTGATAATTCATTTTTATAATTATCGGCATCATCGCCCAAATAGGCATAAAATAAGTACATCGGATTGAGTAACGAAACAAAAACCTTATCGCCTTTTTTTTGTAACCCAACCTTTAGTATGCTCGCCAATGCTCCTCTGTCGTCCTGCCTCAAACATATTTTTTGCAGATCAGCACTCGTATAGGCAATCACCTCATAATCCTTTTTATTTTCAGGAGAATAACTGCCAATAACTTCAAACCCATAATCAGCAAGAGTTGAAGCAACCATTTGAGATGCTTCTAATAGCGACATTTCCAACTCTGCAACCTTGTAATAGGCCGGCAGTTCTTCGGCGGCTTTTAATTGAAGCGAAAACCCGAAAAGCAATAAAATTAAAATCGCGCTATAGCTTGATATTGATTTTTTCATTTTGGTTATGTAAAAATTATTTGAGTTCCTTCGCCACCTGCCATCTCATAAAATTCGCCAACAGTAAGTACACCTTTCACTTCATCGTGAAGGTCGTCTTTAGAAAGTTTAAACATATCCATTGCCAGTTTGCAAGCATAAATTTCTCCACCACCGGCTGTTATCATTTCCAAAAACTCATCCACCGCCGGAATATCCAGATCTTCCATTTGTTTCTTCATCATGGCCGAAACTCCGGCTTCAACACCCGGCAACATTCCAAGTATTGATGGAAATGCCAGCCCGCCAGGCATACGCATAGCAGAATTCCCAATTGTTGCTGTTTTGAGTTTTTTCATTTGCTTTTTGGTAATGGCATCGAGGCCAAAAAAAGTAAAAAACAATTTTGCTTCCATGCCTTCCATTACAGCACCATTTCCCAAAATAAGTGTAGCATATACATCTTCAATAGCTCCTTTTGCGCATATAAGGCAAATCTTTTTGAGGGGAGCGTCTTTGGTTCCCATAATTTTTATTTATTTAGTTAAACAATATATTAATTATTAAACACAGCTTGATGGCTTACTTATACCGGCAATCTTAGATGCCTTCTTCAACGGCCCGCCGGGAAAAAGCTTGTAGAATTGTTTGATGTCGATAATTCCGGATTTACCAACCGAACGGATGGTAATGGAATCTCCATCCATAGCCTTTTTGCGCAAAAATTCCAAAACCGCATAATGCGTTTCAGTAAGTTCAATTTGCTCTTCAGCGGCCAGATCCTTTGCCACATTCTTATCCCATTGGTCAGATACAACCATGTATCCTTCTTCGTTTATTTCGATGGTTTTACCACCTAATGTTTTTGTACTCATAGTTTTAAATAGTATTTATTAATGATTA
>JAOZRY010000052.1 GCA_029939965.1 Bacteroidales bacterium
CAACTGTATTTATTTCTTGATCCGAATATTTATCAGCAATTTTGGCAAGTATCGAATCCACATCCATTTCCGGTGAAAGATCAATTCTATTTTTTGAAATATAATAATTTGGATATTGATTTCTAATCTCAGAACAAGTCATTCCCGATTTTGCCATGTAGGTAAGAAACAGTGCAACACCAACCAATGCATCGCGCCCATAATGTGAGGCCGGATAAATTATACCTCCGTTGCCTTCGCCACCAATAATTGCATTTGTTTGCTTCATCATCTCCACTACATTAACTTCTCCAACCGCTGAGGCCGAATATTTTCCACCGGCTTTTTCGGTTACATCGCGCAATGCCCGCGTTGATGAAAGATTGGAAGCTGAGTTGCCTTTGGTATGTTGTAGTATGTAATCAGCAACAGCAACCAAAGTGTATTCTTCGCCAAACATGTTGCCATTTTCCTGTACTATGGCCAGGCGATCTACATCAGGATCAACCACAAAACCAACATCGCAACCCGTTTTTGCTACAAGTCCCGATATCTCCTTCAGGTTTTGAGGTAATGGTTCGGGATTGTGAGGGAAATGCCCGTTGGGTTCACAGTACAATTTTTCAATTTTTTCAACACCCATCGCTTCTAACAATGCCGGAATGGCAATTCCACCGGTTGAATTTACGGCATCAACAGCAACTTTAAATCCTGCTTTTCTCACAGTATCTGCATCTACCAGCTCAAGTTCCAAAACTTGTTGAATGTGTTTTTGAATGTATGAGTTGTCTATCTCTACTTTACCCAAATGGTCAACTTCAGCAAAATCAATATTTTCACTCTCTGCAATTTCCAGAATTTGTTCCCCCTCAGCGGCTGATAAAAACTCACCTTTCTCGTTTAGCAGTTTCAATGCGTTCCATTGTTTTGGGTTGTGGCTCGCAGTAAGTATTATTCCTCCATCGGCCTGCGCATCAGTAACAGCAATTTCTACGGTTGGGGTGGTCGAAAGCTCAATATCCAAAACATCCATTCCCATCCCCATTAGGGTTCCCGTAACGAGCCGGTTAACCATTCCGCCCGAAATGCGGGCATCTCGACCTACCACAATTTTTAGCCTTTTATTGTTTTTATTGTGCTTAATAAATGTAGCATAAGCCGATGTAAATTTTACAACATCAATAGGGGAGAGCCCCTCGCCGGGTTTTCCTCCAATTGTTCCCCTAATTCCTGAAATAGATTTTATTAATGACATATTCTTTATTTTTTGACAAAAATAATCTCTTTTTATTATTGCAATGAAATTTAATGCCCTGCTCATCGTTTAACGTTACTTTGTTTTGTTAATAACGGATTAATATGCATGTTATCAAGTTATTAATCTGTTGTTATTATTTTTTATAAAAAGTTTGTCGATACAAATATTAATTAATTTTGTGTTGATTTTAATTCGCGATTTATGACAGAAGATTTTGATTCATTTGGCCAGGATACAGATGGTTTGGTAGGTAAATTCGACAACATGATTAGGCAGAATCAGATGTTTTTCTTTGATGTGGAAGAATTTGAAGAGATTATCGATTTTTATCTTGAACGAAATATTACTACAAAGGCCCGGACTGCCATTGATTATGCTATGAGACAGCATCCTTCATCCAACACTTTTCAACTTAGAAAAGCCCAGTATTATGCAGGTGTTAATAATTTTGTAAAAGCAGTTGACCTTCTAAACAGTCTCGAAATAACGGAGCCTCAAAACCCTGATATACATCTTACTAAGGGCTCAATTTTTAGTAAACTGAATAAATTTGCGGATGCAATACGGTCTTATGAAAAAGCTGTAGAATATTCTGATGAGAAAGATGATGTATATACCCGTATTGCTTTTGAATATGAGGAGCTAAAAAATTATGACAAAGCCATAAAATATTTGATTAAGGCATTGGATTATAATCCCGAAAACCAGGCTGTAATTTATGAGCTTGCCTTTTGTTTTGAGATGGCAGGCAGAGAAGATGATAGTATTGAGTTTTACACAACTTTTTTGAATAAGCACCCATATTCTGATATCGGGTGGTTCAACCTCGGTATAGCTTTTTCTAATACACAGCGTTTTGCTGAGGCAATTGATGCTTATGAATTTGCAATTGCAATTACACCTGATTTTTCTTCGGCATATTTTAACAAAGCCAATTCGTTGGCTAACCTCGATCGTTATCAGGAGGCCATCGACCTATACGAAGAAACACTGAAATTGGAGGAGCCCGATCCACTTACCTATTATTACATTGGCGAATGCTACGAAAAAATGGATGAGTTCGAAAAAGCTTACACCAGCTTTCAGGCTGCGATAAAACTAAATCCGGAATTTGCTGATGCCTGGATGGGGATAGGTATTATTAATGATAAAACCGGGAATGAGCGAGTCGCAATGAAGTATATGAGTAAAGCGATTGAGCTTGATTCAACGAATACCGAAAACCTTCTTTATTATGCTGATGCCCTATTTCGTTTCGAATTGTTTGATGATGCTGTTTTAGTGTATAAAAATGCATTAACCGGAAATCCGAATCATCCGGATGTGTGGCTCGACTACTCATCGATTTATGCTGAGATTGAGGATTTTGATAATGCCATAGAAGTGATTATGAGGGGTATCGAACAACAACCTCAAAATTTTGAATTGTTTTATCGGTTTGCAGGTTACTTAGCCAAAAAGGGTAGAAACAAAGAGGCTTATGAGAATTTTGAAATGGCACTTCAGCTCAACCCACATGAGCATCAGCAACTGTTTGATTTTTATCCTGAGCTAACCCAAAATATTAACTTCCTGAATCTGGTGGAAATTTACAAAAAAGAATCCTGAAAATGAAAGGATTTTAGTTTGTCGTTTCTTATTTTTGTAATAATTAATCCAATTAGTAGTAATGAATGCATCGAATAAAAATATTGAGAGGCTATGAGAAAATTCTTTATTCTGATATTAAAAGGTATGGGAATGGGAGCAGCAGATGTTGTTCCTGGTGTTAGTGGTGGGACTATTGCTTTTATTACCGGTATTTACGAAGAACTAATCAATTCGATAAAATCAGTGAATTATAGTAATCTTAAACTTCTGTTTACCGGGAAAATTGCTGCATTTTGGGAAGCTGTAAATGCAAGTTTTTTGTTGTCGATTGTTATTGGAATCGGAATAAGTGTGGTTTCGCTGGCGAAGCTACTCATGTATATTCTTCAGAATTATCCTGAACTCATCTGGTCTTTCTTCTTCGGGTTAATTATTGCATCAGCCATTTATGTGGCAAAGCAAATTAAGGTCTGGAACGTATCGGCTATAATTTCGTTAATTGTGGGAGTTGCTGTTGCCTATATTATTACAGAAGTTACACCCGCAGAAACCACCGAGGCGTATTGGTTTATTTTTCTTTCGGGTGCTATTGCCATTTGTGCAATGATACTTCCGGGTATTTCGGGGAGTTTTATTCTTCTTTTGCTCGGAAAGTACGAGTTTATTATCGGTGCAGTGAGTGAATTTAAAATCGGAATTTTAGTTGTTTTTCTTGCCGGAGCAGGTGTTGGTATTATTAGCTTTTCCAACGTTTTATCCTGGTTGCTCAAAAAATTTCATAATCAAACTATTGCCCTGTTGGCGGGTTTTATGGTTGGTTCGTTGAACAAGGTGTGGCCATGGAAAAACACACTTGAAACCTTTACCGACCGTCATGGTGAATTGAAGCCACTTATCCAGGAAAATGTTTTACCAATGGCTTATGAAGGAGATCCACATTTATATTCAGCTATTGTTTTGGCAATAGTTGGTTTTATTTTAATTTTTGTGATAGAGCGTGTTGCTGTTCAAAAAGATAAAGCATGAGAATATTCGGGCTCATTGGAAAGTCAATCGAACATTCCTTTTCTCCGGGATTTTTTACCGATAAATTTATTAAAGAAAATCAGCCCGATTTCCAATACAAATTATTCCCGCTAAAGAATATTGAAGAAGTTGTTCAGCTATGTATTGCGAACACCGAAATTCAAGGCCTGAATGTAACCATCCCATATAAAAAAGCAGTAATTCCTTTTCTAAATGAAATAGATCCTGTGGCGCTGGAAATTGGAGCTGTTAATACAATCAAAATTGTTAGAGATCAAAAACAAATCAGGTTGCTTGGCTTTAATACTGATGCTTATGGGTTTGAGCATTCGTGCAGTGCTTTGCACAGGCAAACAAAAGCTCTTGTGCTTGGTACGGGAGGGGTTGCACTTGCGGTTACTTTTGTTTTAAAACAGTTGCAGATTCCATTTTTCTCAGTATCGCGTTTCCCCAAAGGTAAGTTCGAAACCGGCTATAATAATCTTAATGATTCCATCATGCAAGATCATCAGATAATTATCAACACTACGCCGCTCGGAATGTATCCTGATGTAGGTGAATGTCCGCCTATTCCATATAAATACCTCAACAGTAAACATTTTTTATTCGATATGATTTATAATCCTGCCGAAACCAAATTTTTAAAACTTGGCAGATTGGAAGGGGCTACCACTCAAAATGGAAAACTGATGCTTGAGTTGCAGGCTGAGCGATCGTGGGAGATTTGGAATTGATGATTATAGAATTTATCGTTTTTGATGAGTTAAAATCAGAAACAGGCATTTTTGTTTGGGACGAAGTTGATCTTTGTTATTTTTTTATTGAAGTAAAAAATGTACTCATTTAATGGACAAATTCGGTTTTATTCACTGATTGTTAATATTTTTACGAAAAAATAATGATCATACATTTGGAAAATCAAATATTTGTGTACTTTTGCACTCCTTTTTTCAGATAAAAAACGCTAATACAATGAGCAAGAAAGATTTAATATCTTTGGTAGAAAGCCAGGTAGAAGTAGCAGAGATGCCGACTTTTAAAGCCGGTGATACCATTACCGTAACCTATAAAATTAGAGAAGGAAGTAAAGAACGTTTGCAGAAATTTACAGGCGTTGTGCTTCAGCGAAAAGGTCATGGACCAAGTGCAACTTTCACAGTAAGAAAGATTTCTAACAATATAGGTGTTGAAAGAATATTCCCAATTTCCTCTCCATTCATCGATGGAATAGTAGTTAACAAGCACGGCGTTGTACGCAGGGCAAGAATTTTCTATTTGAGAGGTCTGCGCGGAAAGAAAGCCAGAATCAAAGAAAAGAGAGTATAAATTTTGTTTTTTCATAATGTTTGTGTTCAAACCCGGTTTCATAGCCGGGTTTTTTTGTTTGGCTCAATTTCAAATAATTCACCTTCCTGAGCAAGTTGGGTATTTGTAAATACCCTTTCTGCCTCTTCGAGCATTCCGTCTAATTCCCTGTATCTGGCCGAGAAGTGCCCGATAATCAACTTTTCCGCGTTAGCTTTTTGAGCAATTGTTGCTGCTTCATGGGCTGTGGAATGATATTTTTCTTTGGCAACATCCTTCATGTCTTCCATAAAAGTAGCCTCATGATACAATAAATCTGAATTTCTGATATGTTCTATCATCGGTTCATAATATCGTGTGTCAGAACAATACGCAAAGGTACGTGGTGGGGGAGGGGTTTCTGTTATGTTCTCATTTTTGTATAACTCACCAGATTCAGCAACAAAATCCTGACCTTTCTTTATTTTAATAATATTCTCAACAGACACATGTTCAGTGAATAAGAAGTTTTTCTTGATTTTTTTTGGCTTTTGTTTTTCTCCAAACAAAAATCCGGTGGTTTCAATTCTATGATCAAGAGGAAAAGAATTTATATAATAATCATTGTTTTCGAAAATAAGTTCGGGGGTATTCGGATTTGTTTGATGAAAATTTAGCTGATATCTGATTTCCGTTTGTGAGGCCTTGAGTTGTATTTCCAAAATCTCTTTCAATTTTGCAGGGCCATAAATGTTAAGTTCGTTTTTGCGTCCTAATAGGTGAAATGTGGAGATAAGCCCAATCAAACCAAAAAAATGATCGCCGTGCAGATGGCTTATAAAGATGTGCTTGATTTTCGAAAGCTTTGTTTTGTATTTCCTTAGCTGAATTTGAGTGCCTTCACCACAATCTACTAAGTAAAAGGTGTAATTCATGTTAATCAGCATTGCTGATGCATTACGTTTTGTGGTGGGTGTTGCAGCACTGCTGCCCAAAATTTGAACTGAAAAGACCATTTAATAATTCTTCGTTTGTGCAAAGATAAATTTTGATTGGCAGGGTTTAATTAATGGGATAAAAAAAAAGCTGTTCCGAAATATTCGAAACAGCTTCTATTCGATAGAATGAAATTATTCTATGAAGGTATAAACCTTTTACTATTCAGCTTTTTTCTCTTCTTTAGAATCGTCAGCTTCTGTAGATTCTGGTTTTGGCTCTTCCTCGGTTACCTCAGGTTTAACTTCCCCGGTTGCCTCAGGTTTAACTTCCTCGGTTGCCTCAGGTTTAACTTCCTCGGTTACCTCAGGTTTAACTTCCTCAGCTTTCTGCTCTTCAGGCTTAACCTCTTCTGTTTTCTCCCCGGCTTTAACCTCCTCAACCTTTTCTTCTTCTTTTACTTCAGCTTTTTCTTCTACCTCTGTTTTCGCCTCTTCTTTTACTTCAACTTTCTCGCCGGTAGCTTTTTGCTTTTTATCTTCCTGTTTTTTGGCATAGTTTTCAAGCTTTTCCCGAGCTTCCTGTTCCATGTCAGATTTGAGTTGAGCTAATCCGCCAATATCACCAAGTGTTGTTTTTTCAAGGTTATCCTTAATTTTCTTCACAGCTTGTTTTGCTGTACGTGCCTGAGCTTTTTGTTCTTTCTCTGCCTGAGCTTTTTCAGCAAATTGTGTATCCTGGAATATGCGTGAGTGTGAAAGGATGATCTTTTTATTCTCTTTCGAAAATTCGATTACTTTAAAATCAAGTGCTTCATCAACTTTGGCAATACTACCATTTTCTTTTTGTACATGGCGTGTTGGAGCAAATCCTTCAACACCATAAGGAAGTGTTACAATCATACCTTTATCTGTGGCATTGGCAATAGTTCCTTTATGAATTGACCCAACAGTGAAAACAGTTTCGAAAACATCCCATGGGTTTTCTTCAAGTTGCTTATGACCAAGACTTAATCTACGGTTTTCTTCATCAACATCAAGAACGACCACATCAATAGGATCATTTATTTTTGTAAACTCTGCAGGATGCTTAATCTTTTTAGACCATGAAAGATCAGAAATATGAATCAAACCATCAACACCTTCTTCGAGTTCAACAAAAATACCGAAGTTGGTAAAGTTTCTAACTGTGGCTGAGTGCTTTGAACTAACCGGATATTTTGTTTTGATATTTTCCCATGGATCTGGCATAAGTTGCTTCATACCAAGCGACATTTTGCGCTCTTCGCGGTCGAGAGTAAGAATTACAGCTTCAACTTCGTTGCCTACTTTCAGGAAGTCCTGAGCAGTGCGTAAGTGCTGCGACCACGACATTTCGGAAACGTGAATCAAACCTTCAACTCCGGTAGCAATTTCGATAAATGCACCGTAGTCAGCAATAACAACAACCTTTCCGTTCACTTTATCACCAACTTTGAGGTTTTGATCAAGTGCATCCCATGGATGAGGTGTAAGTTGCTTGAGACCAAGAGCAATACGTTTTTTATTTTCGTCAAAATCAAGAATAACAACTTTAATTTTCTGATCGAGTTCAACAATTTCTTCAGGATGGTTGATGCGTCCCCATGAGAGGTCGGTGATGTGAACAAGACCATCAACACCGCCAAGGTCAACAAATACTCCATAAGAAGTAATGTTCTTAACATTTCCTTCGAGAACCTGGCCTTTTTCAAGTTTGGCAATAATCTCAGCTTTTTGCTGCTCAAGTTCACGTTCGATAAGAGCTTTGTGCGAAACAACCACATTCTTGTATTCGTGGTTTATCTTTACAACTTTAAATTCCATTACCTTATCAACAAATACATCATAATCGCGAATTGGTTTCACATCAATTTGCGAACCTGGCAGGAATGCCTCGATACCAAATACATCAACGATCAAACCACCTTTAGTACGACTTTTAACATAACCTTTGATGATTTCATCATTTTCAAAAGCTTCGTTAACACGTTCCCAGGATTTGAGAATCCTGGCTTTCTTGTGCGAAAGTATTAGCTGACCATTTTGGTCTTCCTGACTTTCAACATAAACTTCTATTTCGTCACCAACTTTAAGATCAGGGTTGTATCTAAGTTCTGCTTTTGGAATTACTCCATCAGATTTGAAGTTGATATTTACAACAACTTCACGATCGTTGAGTGCAGCAATGGAGCCTTTTACAACTTCATGCTCAGCTATTGAGTTGAATGTTTTGTTGTAAAGAGATTCGAGCTGGTTTCTTTCTTCTTTTGAATAATTGTCATCTTTTCTTCCTACAGCATCCCAATCAAAATCACCTGGCACGTGCTGGGCAGGTTGAACTTCTGTTTTGGGTTCTTCGGGGGCAGTTGCTTCTTCTGATACCACAGGCTCAACTACAGGCGTAGGTGGATTTTCTGTTTTTGATTCTTCGGGAGTGGTTTCTTCTTCTGCCACTGGCTCAACTACTGGTGCAGGTTGATTTTCAGTTTTTGGTTCTTCAGCAGGAGTGGAATCTTCTTCTACGGCCACAGGCTCAACTACCGATTCGACCGGTTTTGCTTCTTCCAGAGATTCTGTTTCTTTTTTTTCGTCGGCAACTGCCTCTGGTTTTGTTTCAGAATCAATAGGAGATTTTTCTTCGATTGGCTTCTGATTTAACTTTTCATTTTCGTTCGACATGAATGATTTCATTATGGATGTCGCCTTTGCACCCTGGTTTATAAATATTAATTACATGCAAGTACGTGATTTTTAGGCGTTAAAATACGTGCCAGCAAAATTGGCTGCAAAAGTATATAATTATTTTAAAAATGAAAAATCTTTCTTCTTAATATTCAATACTTTAAAGCATGCTGAATAGTTGAGAAATCAATAAATAAAAAAAAAGTGTATTGGGTAATTTGGAAATAATGAAACTGATAACCGAAAGTTAGCTGAATAAAGAGGATTTATTAAAACAGCAATGCCTTGTTTATTTTCCTGGCAATAAAGGGGCCTTCATATACAAAACCGGTATAAACCTGCACCAGATCGGCTCCGGCTTCAAATTTTTCGGTGGCATCTTCGGCTGTAAAAATTCCCCCCACTCCAATTATAGGAAATGCTTTGCCCGATTCCTGAGCAAGATAACGAATTACCTCTGTAGCTCGTTCACGTATAGCTTTTCCGCTAAGGCCGCCATTTCCGATCTGCTCAATTATTTTTTTGTTTGTGAAAAGATTGTTGCGTGTAACGGAAGTATTTGTTGCAACAACACCATCAATTTTTGTTTTGCTTACAATTTCAATTACTTCATCTAATTGTTTGTTGTTGAGATCGGGCGAAACTTTGAGAAGGATTGGTTTTGGGTTTTGTTTTAATTTGTTAATCTTTTGAAGATCGTTCAGAATGTTAATGAGTTTTTTTTGATCCTGAAGTTCCTTAAGATCAGTTATATTGGGGCAACTTACATTTACCACAAAATAATCAACATAATCAAACAGGTTTTCAAAGCAATACACATAATCATTTACTGCCTTATTATTTGGTGTTGCTGTATTTTTGCCAATGTTCCCGCCGATGATAATATCGGTTTTTCGATTCTTCAAATTTTCGATGACTTCGGCTACACCAATGTTATTAAATCCCATTCGGTTGATAAGCGAATTGTCTTTGGGTAACCTGAAAAGTCGGGGTTGTGGGTTGCCCGGCTGGCCTTTGGGTGTAATGGTTCCGATTTCAACAAAACCAAAACCCAGGTTAGCAAGTTGGTTGTACATCATTGCCTGTTTATCAAAACCGGCGGCAATGCCAATGGGATTCCTGAATTTTAGGCCAAAAACTACTTTTTCTAAATTTTTGTTGCTAACTGTAGCAATTCTGGAAACTACAGTGGCAAGACCCGGAATTTTGAAAAATATTCTTAAACCCAAAACCACCAAATGATGAATGGTTTCGGGTGATAGCATGAAAAACAGTGGTCTGAAAACCGATTTATACATTATGACTTGTCAGCTTCGGCAGATGTTTCATTGCTGTTTTGCTCCGGGGTAGTATCTGCGGCTTCGTTTTCCTTCGGAGTAGTTTCTGTGGCTTCGTTTTCTTCTTCTGTTTTTTCTTCTTCCTCTGGTTCCGGAAACTCCAATATATTTTTAGAGATCAACAGATTGTACCATGTAACTATCTTTTTAATATCAGAAGAATAAACCCTTTCTTCGTCATAATCGGGCAAAACTTCCTTCATAAATTCTTTGAGTTCACCAGATACTGATTTGGAATCGATGGCCTCTTTACCTTCATATTTTTCAAATATCTTTTTAAACACGTCTTGAAGAGGGATATCATCTTCGAGTGTAAAAATGCTAACTTCGGCCAAAGAACTGATACGTTCATGTGCAAAAGCCGGGAAACGCTTGCCATCTATCAACGACTCCACGATAACTCCATTTTTCGAGTTCCCAATATTCTTGAACAATCCTGGTTTTCCTGATATTGCTAAAATGTCTTTTAATTCCATGTGATTATAAATTTTTGCGCAAAAGTAAAAAATATGTGAAACGAATGATCAATCATAAAACATTGTAATAATTTATCTGATTAGGCTATGAACGGACTAATACCAACATAATTTTGTGGTGAAATTGTTTTCATCTCTTCTTTTATTTCATCCCTGATATCCAATCCATCGATAAATGTATGTAGAGTTTTACGTGTAATTTTTTCACCTGTTCGTGTAAGTCCCTTGAGTGCTTCATAAGGATTGGGGAAGTTTTCGCGGCGGAGAATTGTTTGGATGGCTTCGGCAACTACTGCCCAGTTATTTTCGAGATCCGAATCCAGTTTTTCTTTATTCAGAATTATTTTATCCAAACCCTTTAGTAGCGATTTGTATGCAATTACAGAATGTGCAAAAGGTACACCAATATTCCTGGTAACGGTCGAATCGGTAAGGTCGCGCTGCAACCTCGAAATCGGCAATTTGGCCGAAAGGTGCTCAAAAACAGCATTTGCAATGCCCAGATTTCCTTCAGAGTTTTCGAAGTCGATCGGGTTTACTTTGTGTGGCATTGCCGACGATCCTACTTCGCCTTTTTTAATTTTTTGTTTAAAATACTCCATCGAAATGTAGCTCCACATATCGCGGTTCAGATCGAGGAGTATGTTGTTAATTCTTTTTACAGCATCAAAAAAACCGGCCATATTATCATATTGATCAATTTGGGTTGTTACGAATTGCCGTTCGAGCCCGAGTTTTGTTCGCAGAAAAGCACTACCAAAATCCACCCAATCTACCTCAGGGTACGCCACCTTATGGGCGTTGAAATTGCCGGTAGCTCCACCAAACTTTCCCGAAAATGGGATGACTCTCAAAAGGTTGAGCTGTTGTTCCAACCGATCGTTAAAAACGTATAACTCTTTTCCCAAAGTTGTTGGAGATGCAGGTTGTCCGTGAGTTTTGGCAAGCATCGAAATGTTTTTCCATGTAAATGAAAGTTCATATAATTTCTGCTGAATGTCTTCAAGCAGTGGCAATACTTCATTTTTCCATGCCTCTTTTAGCGAAAGCGGTACAGCGGTATTATTTATGTCCTGCGAAGTAAGTCCGAAATGGATAAATTCTTTGTAAGTGCTCAACCCAAGCTCATCAAATTTTTCTTTTAAAAAATATTCAACAGCCTTTACATCGTGGTTTGTAACTTTTTCGATGTCTTTTACCCTTCGGGCATCTGTTTGTTTAAAATGCTCATAAATCCCTCGTAGTTTTTCAAACATCGAAAAATCAAAATCATGGAGCTGTGGAAGAGGATATGTGCAAAGGCTGACAAAATATTCAACCTCCACCAAAATGCGGTACCTGATTAGTGCAGCTTCGGAAAAATATTCTTTCAGATTTCTGGTTTTGTTTCTGTATCGGCCATCTACCGGAGATATAGCCCATAATTCCTGATTCTTTTTCATTGTAATAGTGATTTTATTTCTGCTACAAATTTCGTGTTTCCAAGTAATACATATACTTATTTAAATCAAAAAATATCTTAATTTACAAAATTAGGCTACTAACATTAAGCTGGACAAATTGAAGAAAAAGAACCATCTCGCACGTATGCGAAGCCTTCAGGCCGAGGGAGGGAATTTACCCGGCTACCGATAAAGTATTCTGATAAACCCAGTATGGGTTTTAAGTTCATTTACATTTCAAATATGACAAGGAGAGAATATGACAATGCGACAATGCGACAATGCGA
>JAOZRY010000502.1 GCA_029939965.1 Bacteroidales bacterium
TGTAAGAGATCAATAATTGTATTCTTATCCAAGGATTCGGGGGCAAGGTCAATATAGTCCTCATTCATTGGTTTGGTATTTACGATTCTCGCCCCAGCCTGTCTCAAAATATCATTAAAATCTAAAGAGTTTAGCAAAGATTTAACATAAAACTCCCTAGCTTGTTTAATGCTTTCGTTATTTATAGCCGATCTTGTTTTACCGATGCTAGAGTTAGAGAAGTAAAATCTATTTTCATCACCCACGCACACAACACAACCCAAAACATTCGATTTTCTGGCAATTTTTATGTTAGTAGAAGCTATGATATTATTAACATCTACTACATACTGCTTATTAAGCGTATCAGGCTTCTCGTGGGCCACAAGTAGTTTAGCCCTTACTTCATCAGAATCTTGAAAATTAAAATAGTTTAGCATCATAATACTAGGAATGGTTTGTTTTTCTTCAATATAAAACAATTCCGATGCCCCATTAGGCTTAGGAGCATCTGTAACATCCCCAGAATAATGAATCCCTAAAACCTTGTCCCGAATCTTCCCATCCCAACCAACCTTACAGTTTTCAGATATAAGAGACAAATCAAGATCAACACTGTTTTTTGTATTTGTCCAATGAACACCCACTACCATATCCTCGGGTACGGATACATAACTACCACAGGGAATGAAGCCCACAAACTGTTTCTCAGAAGCGGGCAAGGCATAATTGATATTTTCGGGAATATAAACAGTCTTACCCACTACATTCTCTCTAATATCTAAAACAATAGCCCCCATCACTATATCCAAAGCATCAATTGTGTTTCTTCGTAACTTCTTGTTCCAGATAAAGTTAGAGGCCCAACCCTTACCATTACGAACCCTGTATACAATAGGATTTTCTTCTTTAGTCAGGGAAGCTCTATAGCTTAGTGCTTGGGCTAGTTTTATCTTTCTAAAGATAGTTACTCCCGCCAACTTATCCCACAGCTCAGTTCCATTTAAGGTATCTTCTTTAATTTGAGCAGTTACAGAGTTTAAGTAGTTTGTTGGTAGAGGCTTATGTAGATTGTTTGCTTTCTTTCTAAGCCGATTATAAAATGTTTTATCTCTTGAAATAGATTTCATAGCCAGAAATAGAGGTTTATATCGTAAAAATATACTAGCCAGATCGTCAGGAGCTTTAAGCATAAGCTCATCAAGAAACTTACTATTACTGTTTTTAATTTTATCAATAAGGAATTTGTTCTTAATAAGTAAAGACTCATCGGTTAGTTTTGAAATAACATACCGAAGAAACTCTACAGGATTAGTAGGAGCTATTTGGTAATAGTCATTTAATAAACTTTTGAGTTCGTTGTTTTTAATTTTCCCAATAAACTCTGGAGGGTATTTTATGTCTTCAACAATAGTCATTATATCAGCAAGAGTATCTTGGTGTAGAGCAATACCCTGTCCTAGCTTGATAATTTTACTAAGAAGCTGAGTGTCTGTTATTGTTTTAATCATTACCAGAGGAAGATTTACGTTAATTTCAGGCAAAAACAACTTCTCATTGGGAATATATACAGTATCTTCAGAATATATTCCCGCACTCTCGAAACCGTAGGTGGTAATATAATGAATCATTTGTTGGATAGCTAGGCTTTCTAAGCGGGATTCCATAACAACCTTCCATGATTTATGAAAGGCAGCATTAGCCTTTTCGCCAGAGATACCAACAAGGCCCTCAATTGTCTCCAAAAGCTCTGTGGTAGGTATAATACCCTCCTCTAAGATATACCCTTTAGGAATAGTTCGTCCCAAAAGAGCAACATAACTTTCTTTAGATACAGGAGTTATTGTTGTTTTTAGAACGGAATTAAAGAGCCTAAGTGTGGCTTCATTCCTTTTGCTCATAATAATGCCTTTCTTAATTTTGGTGAGAGGTAAAACTGGTTGGCATGAAGCCATATCATATATAAGGAACCTCTTTTACCAAAAAACCAATTTTCAATACAAGGCGAAGGGTAATTATTCATTCTCTAAATTGTATAAGGAACCCTATATGCCTGTATTTGATTTTAATTGCCTCGACAGGAATCGAACCTGCTCAGCTGTGTCATTTATTTAACACATACCTTTTTTCACTTCCTAGGAGCGTCTAGTGAGAGGGTTTCACCTGTTTACAATAAGGATACTACCCACAAACACTAGAGGGCGTTATAGGGCACACACAGCCTCAACCCGATAGCGTCTACCATTCCGCCACGAGGCATATTTAATTTTGATGATATTTCCTTTGTGTCTGCTTTCATTATAACAACGAATAAGGAAAAAACAAGGAAAAAATGAAATAAAATAATTTTTTTTATTTTTACTAACCTTTTTCCTGCCTTTCTGACTATAATAGTATGTAGGGCAAATTATCTAGAGACGCCCACACAAATAGTTAAATTTCAAAACAGTGTATAATTTAATAGGAACATAAAGAAACAATAAAAATAATAGTCCCGTGAGAGCACTATTTAGGTTGGGTTTGGGTTTTCAGCAATAGCTCACAATGATCCCACATTAAATAAAACATTACCAAATGCTGATGTAGATGATTCGTAACTATATATGAATCAGAACAAAAAGAAGTATCCAAGTGCCTGGTGTGCCTTGCTGATAACAGCCAGGGGGTTCGACGAAAGTCCGTTGGGAAGAGTGTTGGGGTGTAACTAGAAAAACTCTTCTAAAACAAAATCATCTCTAGCACGGCGAATTACTCGTTGGCCGTATTCCTACAGAAAAGTATTTTTGCAAAATTCCTGTTTTTACTAAGGTTTCTCACAATTTTGCTTTTTTCTGTGGGGATTCTGCGCTTACTTAATTCAAAATAAATTCAAAAATCCCTGTATTAAGATTATTAAAAAAACTATTTACTCTGTTAACCTTCCTAATAAGCGTGGTGGCCGTCCGCTTCGCGGACAACCACGCTAGGACTAATAACACTCTTAAAATAAACTTTTTAACATTCTTAACACTTCTACACTTCCTAATCCTTATTAACCTTCTTAATAAGGTAAATCCGTGTTATACATCTTAACATAGGACTACAAGGCAAGGTCTGTTAACACTTTTTACCAATCCAAAAACCTTCAAACCTTTCGTAAACCCTTTATTAACAAACACTTAAAAACTAAGTAAAAATTTTTAATAAATTCATAAATAATAGATACAAATAACCTGCTCAATTAGAAAAGCGGTAGCGGACAGGATAATACGTTAATGAGATTAAATCTAAATAAGGTATATTTATTTCTTTG
>JAOZRY010000503.1 GCA_029939965.1 Bacteroidales bacterium
ACCTCTCTACCTCTCTCCTCTCTCCTCCACCCTCTACTTCAAAACCACAATCTTGTTGATGTACGAAAAATTTGTGCCCCGAACCTCAATTATATAAATCCCATCAGAAAGGCCGTTTACATCAAAATTTATACTTTGATATCCGGAATCCATTTTTTCGTGCTCTGAAAATTCTAATTGATTGCCATTCAAATCAAAAATTGATACTGTTAGTTGAGTTGGTTGCATAAGACTAAGTTCTATTTTACCATATTCTAACAACGGATTAGGGCTAACGATGGGGGCGAAGGACTGATTTGCCATAACTGCATCTCCAACACCGGTAGTTTCACTTTCGATAATCGTGATGAATTGATTTGCATTGGTTGCCCACAATTTCTGGATTATTCCTGATGGCCAATAAACCAGAATACTATCAACAGAATAGGCATCATTAAGCCCAATATTTACATCCAGATTGCTGTAATCATGAAAGCCTCCGTTTGGCAACACATAACGCGATATTTTTTGCCCGGCAACCCAAACCTCAATCCTGCTTCCAATACCATTTGGGTTAGACTCTACGCCAGCGAGGTGAATGCTTAGAAATGATCCGGGACAGTTGGTGTTTTTAAATAGCCTGTACTTATCAATATGTCCGGCTGCAAACAAATCAATAGCCCCATCCAAATTATAATCGCCCCATCCCTGCCCAAAATAATCACCGATAAATTCTCCTGAAAGCCCCAGGTTGGGAGCAACCCCGGTAAATGTATTATCTCCATTATTGCGGAGCATTGTATTAGAATAGGAGTAAAAATTATGGTGAGACGAAAAAATATCCAACCAGCCATCATTATTGTAATCAATAAATGCAACGGTTCTGGTATCATCATGTCCGGTTGTACCTGTGGCATTTGTAACATCGTTAAAAGTGCCATCACCATTGTTTTTAAAAAGCTTGCAGGTTAAGTTTGAGTAGCTTCCTACGTAAATATCAATCCACCCATCGTTATTAAAATCGCCAACATCAAGTGCATGGCCTGCCTGAGTATATTCAACTCCGGCAATCGTTGTTGTGTTTGTAAAAGTTCCATCGCCATTGTTGTGCAACAACATGTTTGGGTAATTTGCGTAGGTAGTATGATAAATATCCATAAAACCATCCCGATCATAATCCAAAACAGCAACTCCCCAAAAGCTTTCACACGGGCTAATTATTTGAGCTGCCCCAAAAGTTTCATCGCCATTATTGTATAAAATTGAATAATTGTTGTTGGATACAGACAAAAGATCAAGCAGGCCATCATTATCAAAATCGGCAATATTGTAAACCGATGCTCCGGCCACACCGGCATCACCGGTAATATCATCGAAAGTGCCATCTCCATTGCTTTTAAATAAATACTGGGTACTGCTTCTGGTTCGCAGTATCAAATCATTGTATTCATCACCTGTTACTTCCGCAATAATTATTTTGTTTGCTCCCAAACCACTAAGACCTGCCGAATTTGTAATATCGGTAAAACTATCTCCCTCGTTCAAATAGAACCAAAACCCATCTCCCTGCTGGTTAGATATCCCCAAGTCAGGATCACCATCATTGTCGATATCTCCCCAGCCAACCGCATGTCCCAGGCCGGTTTGCCCCGAAATCCCCATGGAGCCGGTTACATTCTGAAAATCTTGTTGGGCAATCATGGCAATGTTTAAACAAAAAACCATGACAAAAAGTGAAAGGTTATTTTTCATATCAATTTGTTTGTTTAGTTTTAATTAGACATTTACAAAGTGCAATTGTGATAAAATCAGGTTCAATATTTTTCATGTTCTATGCCGCTAAAATATGTTATTTTTTCGATGTTTTGTAAATCGAGTAAATCCTTCCAACATATCCTACTGTTTTTTTCAGTATCCACAATTTAAGGACATCAACTTTTATTACCAGACTCTCCAATAATGTTTTCAATTATTAGGCATCTTTCGGCTATCCTTGTAAAGTAGGACAAATTGATGTATTACCGGAAAATTAAAAGGTGCAGAGCACCGCAAATCTTTATAGGTTTCGACTTATCGTAGGTTTTGTATCAAAAAAAAATTATTGAACATTATTAAAAAACGAAAAAATAATTTGCTTTATGAACATACGTGCATTATCTTTGCCGACTAAAATTAATAATATATTTTTATGCCACGACCCAAGAACAATAGAATTGTACATGAGCCGCCACTGTTTACAGAGTTTAAGCCGGTAGGGATACCCGGAAGATCATTGGAACAAATTTTACTTAGCCTTGATGAATTTGAGGCTATCCGTTTGGCCGATTTTGTTGGTATGTCGCATGAAGAAGCTGCTGATGAAATGGGAATATCCCGTTCCACTTTTAGTAGGTTGGTGGAGAAATCGAGGAAGAAAATTGCTGAATTTATTTTTCAGGGCAAATTGCTTACAATAGATGGTGGTAATATTCATTTTCGAAAAAACATAATTCAATGTTGTGATTGCGGACATATGTTCAAAATAAAAATTGATTCGGTAATTTCAAAATGCCCTGAATGCCATTCGGAAAACTTTTTAAACCTGGCAGGTGGATTTGGACATGGCGAATGCTGTAGAGAAAAAAGTAAGGATTATAAACATAAAAAAGGAGGTAATTATGCCACGAGGTGACAAAACCGGCCCTTTGGGTTCGGGATCAATGACCGGCAGACGTAAAGGAAATTGCGCCGGTGCAGAAAATACAGATTCAGGTTTTGGTTTTGGTAGGGGATTCTTTTCCAGAGGCCGTGGATATGGCCGTGGATTTGGATTTTTTAATCAAAGCAGTGATGATAATAAGGATGCTATTCAAAATGAGATAAAAAGCATGAAAAGCCGATTATCGTATTTTGAAGATATTCTTCGGAAAGACAAACCTGGTGAGTAAATCTGGTTTCCAATCCGGGAATTAATACCTCCCGGATTGGTTTTTAAAAATGAAGTAATGAAAAATCAAATATAAAAAAATGGAATTATGACAACATCTGGAAAAGGTTTAAATATTGGGCAGGGCAGAGGCCTGGGTCAGGGTAGTGGCCGTGGCCGCAACAATGGAGGTGGTTTTGGAACTGGCGGATTTTGTGTTTGTGCCAAGTGTGGCGAAAAAGTATCTCACCGGCAAGGCGAAAAATGTACCACATTAAAATGCCCCGAATGCGGGCATACAATGATTAGGGAAGAACTACTTAATAAATAATTAGGGAGTCATTTGCGCTTCGCGCGTTATTCAGCTTCGCTGTCATTCA
>JAOZRY010000504.1 GCA_029939965.1 Bacteroidales bacterium
TCCCATCCTGAAACCTATCCATAACTACTATAATTTAGCACTTATGGATACTTTTGAGATAATAGAAATATTTTATAGTAACCCCAATACAGTATTAAAACTCTCCTTAATAATCGTTAACTCTTTGGTCGATACATTACTGATAATTTTAAATTCACACTCTTTCCTGTATTCTTTAATTTGATTTTTGAGTTTTTCCCCTTCTTTTGTAAGCACCAGTTTGATGGCTCTTCTATCGTTACTATCAGTTTTTCTTGTCAAAAAATCCCTGATTACTAATTTATCAATTACCCTGCTTATTCTTGACAGGGATAACCCCATTTTTTTTGCGATTATATTACTGTTTATCTCCTCACATTTGCATATTGCAATAAAAAAATTGTATTCAGCGTACGATAGGTTTGCCTTTGTCATAAATGCATCATCATTTATAATACATTTTTTTTTCATTTCGTACAGAAGGTCTAATATGTTTTTCTCCATCATGTTAAATTAATGTCTCACTGGTTTGCAAAAGTGCTTATTCAAAATAAAAGTATTGCAATAATAAAATAAAAATTACATTTGCCGTTGTTAATAAATGCTAATAGCAAATTTTGCACATAGCAAATTAAATAACAATTAAAATTTGAAATTATGAAAAAAAGCGTATTGACAGGAATTCTTGGATTTGTTATTGGGATACTATTTACCGGTATTGTAATGTATCAGGTAGCTCCGGGCATGATGATTTTGGAGGATGAAAGTAAATTCTCATCATTTGATGAAACCGTAATGATGTTTGAAGAATCAGTAATAAAGCATGATTGGAAGCTTATTACCACTCACGATCTTCAAAAATCGATGGCAAAATTTGGCAAAGATGTTAAAGCAGTAAAAGTATTTGAGTTGTGTCATCCTGATCATGCAGGAAGAATACTTGAAAAAAACGGTGAGCGGATTGTTTCATCATTAATGCCTTGCCGAATTGCAATTTACGAAAAAGATGACGGGAAAATTTATGTATCACGAATGAATTCAGGTATGATGGCTGGCGCAATGGATGGTATTATTCCTGAAGTTATGGAAGAAGCAGCCTCTCAAAATGAAGATATTCTTAATGCAATTCTTAATTAGTGTGCGCCAGAAAACGCCGATATCTTCGTTGGACAGTCAATTACATAAGTAAACACCTTGCTTTTCAACACTTCGTCCGCCTCGATCTCAGCGTTTTCTGACACCAGCTTCCTGAAATATGGAGTTTTGCTTTCAGGATTTTTAATGAAAATAATTCCACCAATCAAAATCTTTATACAAATGAAAAGTTTAAAATATTTATTCGGAATATTATTAATCGGGCTATCGGCAAATGTATTTGCACAGTTTACTTTAGATGGTGAATTTAGAAGTAGATTTGCAATGGATCATGGATATAAGGTCCCGGAAAAAGCAAATACGGGTGCAGTTATTTCGTTCGACCAAAGGACCCGGTTAATACTTAACTATGCCACCACAAAATATTCAACCCGATTAACACTGCAAGATGCAAGAGTTTGGGGTGGTGATGATTTGTATAATAAAACCGGTGTAGCCGGAAATTCAGGATCGTTCGGGATTTATGAAGCATGGGTAGATCTAAAAATTAAAAGCAACTCAAGCATCCGTGTTGGCCGTCAGGAGTGGAATTACGACGATATGCGTATTCTTTCCCGAAGGAATTGGTGGACTTCCGGTTTAAGTTATGATGGTATTTTATACAAGATGCACAATAATGAAAGTGGACTGCTCATCGATTTAGGTATTTCGTATAATAATGATGGAAATAGGACGGGTGCTGTTGACAACTCAACCTGGACAGGAGAGAAAATTAAAACACTGAATTTCCTGAATATTAAAAAGAACATTAGCGACAAACTTTCCGCTTCATTAATGTTTACACTTTCGGGCAAAGAAGATATAAATAATGATGCTATTATTGGTACAGGAACTCATGGTTTAAATATTAAGTATAACCAGACCGGAAAAATTACCGACGGAATCTTTGCAATGCTATCGGCCTATTATCAGCACGGAACGGATATGGTGAGAGGTTCTGACGGTGATTACAAGAATATTTCAGCTCACTTAATTACCGCCGAACTTGGCTTTAGGACAATGGAAAAAAAGTTAGAAATTTCTGCTGGTATGGAAATGATTTCCGGTCGCGATTACTCTAACGATAATGAGGATTATAACAATACCCGCCATTCTTTCGATTTGTTGTACAGCGCACGTTTCCCATACTATGGTGGCAACATTAACTATTTTCTTGTACAGGACAGCTACTTGGTTGGTACAAAAGGCGGCGGTTATATGGATCCGTATTTTAAGTTAAAATATAAACTTAACCCCAGTAGTACAATCAACTTTGGGTTCTACATGCCCATTTTAACAACTGATGTAAGAGCCCACACTTCCATCGATCCGGAAACTAAAAAGCCTGCCGGCCTGGAGGTTGATGGTAATGGAAATCCTGTATATTGGAATGGAAGTTTAGGAAATAATATTGATATAGGATTTACACAAAAGTTTAGCAAAGAGGTTATTCTAAAACTTGGTTTTTCTTATGCAATGCCATCCGACATTAAAAACCAAATGGTGTATGGATATAAGGATGTATCAGAAAAACAATTGAACGAGCTTGGCCAAAATTATTTTGGATGGGCTATGCTAATTATTAAACCTAATTTTTTTAACAGCGAAAAAATGTAGTCGGGTTTTGTTATTTCTATGAATAGGGTAAATATTTCTGCAATAAAGTTTCGAGGCTGCATACCCTGATGTTTTGGGTTATCAAAATTAGTTTTTTCAAAGTTCTGATGCCTTAGAATATAGCATATCAGATTTTGACAAAAGGCAAAGGAGCTTTTTGAAAATGGTTTAATATCCAAATGTTTATCAACGTGGTCTTTTACCTTACGAGTAGCAACTTCGTCAGCAACTACTTTCGGAACACAAGTTTTATTCACTGGATTAAAATATGTTCCCAATGATTTTGCTAAAACTAATGCTACTGGTATTCCAATTACTGTTATTACTAATAATCCACCAATTAAGAATGTTCCTAATGCAGATAAATATCCTAAAAATGGAACGTACCAAAAAATGTTACCAAAGGTTCTTATATAATAAACTTATTAATTAGTGTTTGTCCATAATGTCCGATTTCTTCGTTACGCTCGTCTTTAAACCCAGTCATTTACAAAAGAAACTCCTTGATTTTCAACACTTCG
>JAOZRY010000505.1 GCA_029939965.1 Bacteroidales bacterium
AATAATAAATAGGAGATAAAATGAACTCGATAGTCAAAAAATTCAAACAAAAAATTCAAAAAGAAGGGCGGAGCTTTAAATGGTTCCATAAATCATATCTAAAAGAAGTGACATATCCTTATTTTATCATACAATTAAACGATGAGGACAGGCTTCATGACCAAATAAAAAAAGCTATTAATAAGTATTTAAGTGACAAATAATGATACCAGGTGGGTATATACTTTTCGCAAGAAAAACCCTTGAATCTAAAATAATGGAAGCCCCACATCTTACTTTTAAATTATGGGGGTGGATGTTGTTAAAAGCAACGTTTAAAACCAATTGGAAATTTCAAGCTGGAAAATTTGAAACTTCAATAAAAGAAATGCAAAAAGCAATGACATATTTTGTCGGAAATAGGAAAGAAAAACCATCAATTGCACAAATTAGAACGGCATATTCTTTTTTAACGAAAAACTCAATGATTAGCACAGCGAAGCACACAGGTGGACTTGTTATAACTATTTGTAATTATGATAAATACCAAGACCCAACTAATTACGAAACACACGGCGAAACACACAGCGAAACACACAGGCAAAAAAAACCAAAAAAAATACCACAAAGTGGTACTTCCGAAAACACTTCCGAAACGCACACCACCCGCACGCGCAAACCGGCAGTAGTCGCCAATCTCCACGCTTCTGACCAGCCCCGAAAAACAGACCCGATCGCACACCCTTATAATAATAAGAATGAGTATACAACAGATAATAGTAATATAAGTATTACTAAAATACTAGAAGGGGTTCCTGAACAGGAAGAAGGAGAAACTGATTTTGAGCGGGACCGCAGAGTTTTTTTTGAGGCGCTTGCTGGTGTAAAAACATTTCAACTTTTTGATGACAATGCAGGCCGGAAAGATAAAAGTTTGATAAAATTATTTCACACTCAAACCCCATTGCCATGGAAATACACAGAACGGTTAGAGATTCTCAATAATCGTGGGGCTGGAATTTATCTCTGTGTCAATGAAACAAACGGGAAAGGAAGAAAGACAACAGATGTTGTAAGGGTCCGTTCTGTATTTGCCGATTTTGATGGGGTGAACCTTCCAGACTCATTCGATGAAAGTCCTAGCATGATCGTAGAAAGTTCCCCTGGGAAGTATCACGTGTATTATTTCACAAATGACACCCCTCTTGCTGGGTTTGCTCAAATTCAAAAAGCCATGGCGTATAAATTTAATTCAGACCCTGTTGTTCACGATCTTCCCAGAGTAATGAGAGTTCCTGGATTTTTTCACAACAAAAAAGAACCGTTCCTTAGCAGGATAATTTCATATACAGGCAATGTTTTTGAGTTTGGATTACTGCAAGAGCTTTTCCCACCAAAGCCCGTTAGGCAATGGAGCGCTCTAAAATATCAAGCTCCTTCAGACCCTAATGCAAAATTTAACGGTCCTTATGGTGCAAGCCAGGGCGGAAGAAATTGTCACCTTTCTACCAGGATTGGGGGAATGTTGAAACGAGGATTGAGTTGGCCAGAAATCGAGAACGAGACTTTCAAAGAAGCTTCTGCTTGTTCTCCGCCTCTTTCTGATTCAGAGACAAGGGCGATTTTAAAAAGCATGAGGAGGTACGCATGAATATTCAACTAAGGCCTGTTCAGGAAAAGATTATACACGAATGCCGCAAAGCAATGAGGGAGCATAAAAAATTAATTTTGATGGCCGGAACAGGGTTAGGGAAAACGATCATAGCTACATGGATGATAAAGCAAGCCCGTGAAAAAAGTTTGAGAATAATTTTTATTTGTGACCGCATAACATTGGTAAATCAAACATCTGCAATTTTTTCAACTTATGGTATTAGTCATGGGGTTATCATGGCAGATCATCCAGATTATTATCCGAATAGACCTATCCAGGTAGCATCCATACAAACCCTGGCAAGACGTAGAATTCATGAGTTCGATTTT
Organism: Bacteroidales bacterium; assembly: GCA_029939965.1. Classification (GTDB taxonomy): domain Bacteria; phylum Bacteroidota; class Bacteroidia; order Bacteroidales; family 4484-276; genus SABY01. The sequence continues at coordinate 1,963 of JAOZRY010000505.1, forward strand.
ATTATCATTGACGAGTGTCATACGTGGTTCAAATCTCATGAAAAGATTTTACGGATGAACCCTAATGCTTTTGTCCTTGGACTTTCTGCTACCCCGTTTTCCAAAGGGCTGGGTAAATATTTTGATACTCATATTGAACCGGTCCCGGTCAAAAAATTAATTCAAGATGGATATCTTTGTGATTTTGAAATATATGGACCTGCTACGTTCGATTTATCAGAGGTCAGGACCAGGGCAGGCGAATATCGGGAGGACGATTTGTCACAGGCAGCAGACAAGCCCCACCTTGTGGCAGATGTGGTGCAAACATGGAAAAAATTTGCAAGCAACCGGAAAACAATAGTTTTTTGTGTTAATGTTGCGCATGGCAAGCACCTTGTAAAAGAATTTAAAAAGCAAAGGATCAAGGCTGAGCAAATTAACGGGTACATGCCGAAAGACGGTGAAGGTGGGAGGGATGTAGTTCTTGAGGATTTTATATCCGGCGATACCCAGGTAATTTGCAGTGTTGAAATTCTGATCAAAGGTTTTGATGTTGAAACCGTAGATTGCATTGTATGGGCTACAGCTACCAAAAGCATCATGAAATGGATTCAAGGTTGTGGCAGAGGATTACGGATTCATCCAGGGAAAAATATGTGTAGAATATTGGATCATGGGTCAAATGCTGAAAGATTGGGGTTCCCTGATGAATATGAATTTCTTGAATTGGACGATGGAAAACACCAAAGGCAAAAAAACAAACAAAAAGAAAAGTCCGAAAAACTTCCAAAAAAATGCCCTTCATGTGATTTTTTAAAAGCGGCTGGTGTTCGCACGTGCCCAGCTTGCCAATTCACTCCAGAGTTTATTCAGGATGTCGAGGTTGAAGAAGGTGAACTTAAAAAACTGCAAAGAAAAACCAGAAAAGAATATAGTCTGAAAGAAAAACAATCTTTCCTTGCTCAGTTGAATCAGTATGCCTCTGAAAAAGGATTCAAGGAGGGGAGGAACGGTTGTTATGGGTGGGCACTACATAAATACAAAGAAAAATTTGGCAGTGATGCCCCGAGCAGAATAGATTGGGGGAGGAGAGAACCAATTCAGCAGGAGGTTAGAGGATTTATCACCCATTGCAATATCAAATATGTATACAGTAAAAAGAGGGCTTCATGAATAAAGAAATACCTATGGAGCCGTGCAAGTATTGTGGTTATTGCATCGGCCAACTGAGCGAATCAAATATGCACGTGAAAATGTCATGCGCGGCATGTGGGAAATATATAAAATTTATTAAACAACCCA
>JAOZRY010000506.1 GCA_029939965.1 Bacteroidales bacterium
ACAATCGATGGCAGAAACTTCACATGGGTTTATTGGTAAAGCTTCAATGCAAAGCTCTACACTTCCTGATTCTTCTGCTCCGGGTGTATAAACCGGGTTCATGGCTGCTGCATCATCAAATGTTCCTGTTCCACCTGTCCAAAGTAATGAACTATAATTTTCGGCAAAGGCATCGGCCAATGTAAATGTTTCCCCTTCACAAATTGCTGCATCTTCACCTGCATAAGCTGAAGGCCCTGTCAAAATATTTATTATTGTACAATCCACATCAGATTCAGAGCAGGGATCGCATGGCTGGGCAGCCAAACAAACTTCAACAGAACTATTTGAATTGTCACCGGAACCCGGATAATATGTTGTAATAAGTAAGGTATTATCATCAAAAGTACCATCACCGGTAGTTGTCCATAATACATCGCAATTATTTTCAGCCAATCCTGATAATGCAACAGATTCCAGTTCACAAACAGTTTGATCTGATCCTGCATTAGCTTCGGGCCCTTCCAGTACTGAAAGATTCATACAATCAGAAGTGGAAACAGTACAAGGATTAATTGGTGAAGCCAAAACACAAAGTTCAATTGTTGTACCTGTTTCGGATAAATCGGGAGTATATCCAGGGTTAAGTTCACCGGGATCATCAAAATCACCCAAACCACCAGACCAAAGTACCGCACTAAAATCTGATCCTGTTGCCCCTACAATAGCATATATGTTACCCTCACAAACAGAGTCATCCAAGCCGGCAGATATTGTTGGATTATGTTGAATATTGATGGTTACATAATCCACATCGTTTCCGGTACATGGTGAGCTGGCAGAGACAAACATTGAAAGTAATACTGAATTACTCTCGATATCGGATAACCCAGGATAATAAGTTGGGTTCAAATTAGAAGGATCACTAAAAACACCATCACCATTCGAAATCCAAAAGACAGATTGATAGTTTGTAGCAGTTGCATCCGAAATCAAGTAACTATCCTCTTCGCAAATCAGAGCGTCATCTCCGGCAAAAGCTGTAGATTCGGGCTGAATGTAGAGCAACATGCAATCGGTAGCTGAAACTACACAAGGGTTAAGTGCCTGAGCCTCCATACAAAGTTCAACTGTTTGACCGGTAGCAGAAGCAAAGGGGTTAAAAGTAGGATTAAGCATGAAAGGATTAGAAAAATACCCCAAACTACCCGACCAGAAAACCTGACTATAATTAGAAGCTGATGCTCCGGAAAATGTATAACTCTCACCTTCGCACCCGGTATCATCATCACCAGCATTTGCAATAGGATCTTCCAAAACAGTAAGAATCATACAATCATTTGCCGAAACAGTACATGGTGATATGGGAGAAGCCTCCAGACAAAGTGATACGGAAGAACCATACTCTGAAGGGTCAGGGGTGTATGTAGCATCAAGAATTGAGCTATCATCAAAAGTACCTGCCCCACCTGACCAACCAACTGAATTGTAATTGGAGGCAGAACCATTTAAAGTTTCCGCCTCTCCTGAACAGATTGAGGCATTAACTCCGGCATTTGCTTCAGGAGCTGCCTGAACATAAAGATCCATACAGTCGCTTGCAGAAACAGTACATGGATAAATTGGCTCTGCATTAATACAAAGTGTTACAGTTGTTCCCACTTCTAAGAGTACAGGAGTATAGATTGGGTTTACAATTGCTGTATTGTTGAAAGAACCAGACCCTCCTGACCAAAGTAAAGAACTATAACTCGATGCAGTTGCATTAGAAAGAGTGTAAGACCCTCCTTCACAAATATCTGCGTCAGTTCCTGCAGATACCGTAGGGTTAGTATATACAGTTACTGTTACATCATCAGAGGCAGTAGTTATGCCGTCATCTACTTCAACGGTATATATAGTGGTAACTGTAGGTGAGACAGACGGATTTTGAAGATCAGAACTAAACCCCAAAGGATCAGAAACCCACGAATAATTATATATACCTGATCCCTCACTGGCAACAGCATTTAATTGTACTTCACCACCCAAACAAATACTTTCGGGATCAGCACTAGCAGCAACTTCAAGAGGAATAAGAGTACCGGCAGCAATTTCAGTTAAAGCTGATAACCCATTTTCAGTATAAGTACTGTCGTGTGGTAGTGTTTCATTATACACAACTTCAGCATCCTCTTCGGTAGAGGATTGCGAGAAATATACTTTCCAGTTAAATACCTCAGCATCTTCAAAACCATCTTTTTCAGGATCTGTGGTAACATCATCACCAAATGCAACTACAACTTTATTGTTTGTACCATCCCAAATGGAGTAACCCCCACATTTTTCTGCACTGTTTTCATCCAAATAAAAAACCCCGATAAAGTCGCCATATACAGCCGGATTGGCCGTAAATGAAACAGTAGAGGGTATCGATATTAGATGTGAGGAACCGGTTTGTACCACATCCCATCCCGTTGGAAAATCATGTACATCGATATAATTTGTTTTAATCTCGATGCTGATACCACCAACTGCATCAGACACTTCAAGGCTTACAGTATATTCACCAGAAGTGTTATAATAAATTGGAGGCGGAATTTCACCGGAATATGTTGATGGTGTACCACCGGTAAAAGTCCAGTTCCATGAAACAGGGTTTCCGGTGGAATTATCAATAAAATTCACACTTGTACCGGTTGAAATCAGATTTACATCAGATTGGAAATTGGCGGTTGCATCCGCCATCGTTTCGCTGCTGTTTGAAGCATTTAAACCATTGATAATTAATAACATCAATGGAATGATTAATAATAAAGTAGTTTTTCTTTTCATAAGAATAGTTTATTTAATTGTTAATTTATATTTCTATTTATATCTTAGTTTAATTCTATTCAGGAACTAAATTACTACATATTTTCATAAAACAATAAAAAATATTGTGGTAATTATAAAAAAGCAAACATTGATTTGCTTAGATCACTGATTTAGTAAATGAAATCAAAACGCAAACTAAAACCTATGAAAGGTTTTTAGGTAAAATATTTATCTGAAAAGTAACTGAAGCGGTAAGATTTTTTACATAAAATAAATAATGCTTTTGTAATTCCCAAACCTCCAAAATCAGAAATTATATAAGTTATTTACAACCTCTAATTATTACCATGCCATCTGAATTTAGTTTATATTATATATGTGAACTTTCTGGAAGCAAAATCTGGATGGGCTGTTAAAAAACCCCCATTACCTTTCGGTAACGGGGGTAAACATGTAATCCTCCTTTTTCC
>JAOZRY010000507.1 GCA_029939965.1 Bacteroidales bacterium
CTTATCCTGAAATAGTTTCATAGTCAGGGTTTGACTTAAAGTCAAGCCCTGACTGTAAACCCTGACTGCAGCATAAGTTAGGTTTTACTCCGGGGAAGATGTTTCTCCGGGGTTTTTGTTAATCCTTTGCAACTCATGTACATCAAGCATATCCTTTGGCCTACCAGACTTAACTTTACTGTTTATTAAATCTTTATAGGAAATTATATTCCATTTTAGAAGTTTTTGACCTTCTATTTCAAAAATTACAGATTCAGCAAGTGCTTCTTCGAAAGTTTTTCCGGGATTTAAATTTGTTATCAGCTCAATTTCCAGGTCGGGGCTTATCTTTATTGAAATGTTTTGCCGGCTCTTCATTACTTTATCAGGAAAACTATCGATTCTATATCCGAGATTATTTAATGCCCTAAGCAGATTAGAAAAGTTCAAGGGGGAGTTGTCGATCCAAAAATCAATGTCAGCAGAATGACGTTTGTAACCATAAAAGTTAACAGCACTGCCACCAACCAGAATCATCCTAACCTTAAATTTACTACAGTTTTCTAAAAAATCATAAACGTCAGAATTAAAATTACTTTCCATCATTTTTTCTAATAATGAAGTTGTTTTTTTTATCATTTGGATGCTGGTAATTATCCGGCAAAGGGAGGGCTGGTGGAGCACAAACCATCTCTAAAAAGGCAAGTAAGCGTTCTTCCGGCCTTAGTTTCAGAAACTCCTCCTGCCTTCTTTTGTTGTTTTCTTCTTTTGTTGCAAATATTACCTTCATGGTTCAAAGGTATTCAAAATATCAATTGGCGGGATTAATCTTTTTTGTAATGTCGCTAAAATTATTGTCGGGTGTTTTGATTTTCTTAACAGCCTCCATCAATTGATTCGGATCAACAGGTTTCAGGATATAATCCAACGCACTAAATTTAATTGCTTTCAGGGCGTATTGGTCGTAAGCAGTAATAAAGATAACCTGAAAGTTAATCACAGCGATTTTTTCGAGCAAATCGAAGCCGGTGCCATCAGGCATCTGGATGTCGAGAAACACAACATCCGGCTTTACTTTTCTAATCAGCAACAAGCCCTGAGTTACTCCTCCTGCCTGACCTACAACTTCAATATTGTCGCAATAATTCTGCAAAATATTGAGAAAGGAAATCGTAGCTTTCGCACAACACTCCAATGTTTCCAATAGCCTTGGCTGTTTCAAGACCCTGCTGTATATAGGGCAGGGCATTATCGGGTTTGTTCATTTTCAAATAGGTACGCCCTACACTATTGGAGGTAATGGCATAGCTCCACCGATCGCCGGTTTCCCGGATTATTTTTAAAGATTTTAAACTATACTCCAACGAAGATTCCGGTTTATCCATTAAATAGTAAACCACACCAACATTGCTATAGGTTCTTGCCAGAGAGTTTTCGGAGCCCTGATTTTCCCGAATCTTAACTGCTTCGAAATAGCTTTGCAGTACTTCTTCATATTCACCCTGCCCTTCGTAAGCTATGCCCATGTTGTTATAAGTTAGAGCCATATTTGCGCTATCCCCTATTTCCCTGAGTATTTCAAGGGCATTATGGTAATACTCAAGTGCTTTTTGTCGGTTTTCGATTTTATCAAACACCAACCCAATATTAGTATAAGTTGCAGCAATATGCCTTTTTGCTCCCGGAGTATCTGCATTTTCAAGATTTTGTTCCTTAATATCAAGCGATTTTAAAAAATGTTGGAGTGCCTTTTCATAATTATGTTGGTAGTTATAATCTATCCCCAACTCGTTGTGAAGGTTCCCCAATTCTTCAGCATCAATCAACCCGGCAAATTTTTCCAATGCCCGAAGATGGTATTCAAGTGCTTTATCATTCCTTCCTGCAAACGACCATGCTGTTCCAATGTTAGCCATCCAAAAGGTATTGCTCTTTTTTGTTGCCTTCCTTTTTCGATATTTCCAATGCTTTTTCGGCATACTCCGCACCAGCCTCCGGATTGGAAACAAAAAGAACCTTTGCCGCCTCATTATACATACGGGCTTTTTTGATACCGGAGGATGTTTCGGCTAATTGCAACAGACTGTCGGCCAAATCATTTTGAGCAAAGCATATTTGAGTGTTAATAAAAAACATCAGGAACAAAATAAAACCACATTTTTTCATCGCATATAATTTTGGTTACGAATATATAAATTTTGCGGGATTCACAAGGTCGTTAACATACTATTGGTGTAAAAGTTTTAAGGATGTGCCTGACCAGGAAATCGGACATTATGGATAAACTTTACATAACCAAAATAAAAGTGTTCTAATTTGTTGCTCTATATATTAAACCGTACATTTGTGTACTTTAGGCTCTCATATTTAACATAATGAATGTGATTGCTGTGAGAAGCACTTATTACTAACTTTTTTTATACATGATTAGATGTCGAACATGAAATATAAAATTATATGAAATCTGAAACATTCAAAACAATTATTTTATAAACTATAAAAAACACTATTATTATGAAAAACTCCTTATTAAAATTTCGCATCTTTTTCTTCTGTTTATTGTTTACCTTTATTGGAATCCTTGTAGCACAAGCACAAGTTGATTTCCGGGCAATTGATAAGTTATTTGAAAACCCTGATTTATCCAAAAATGATAAATTATTATTAGAAAAATCATTAAATCAATACAATTTTGTTACGCGTGATGGTAATGGGTTTCCACCAATTTGGAATATTCCCATCGTAACTTCAACAATAACGGGGGTTATTGTTGCTCGCGAAGCCCGCCCAAGAATAAATGATAGTCTGATACAAGAATATGATTACATTGGAGCGTTTTACACGGATGACAATGGAGAGTATAAATGTGGTGGTGCAACTTGGTGGCCTGATACATTAGATGCAGTTTTTGTTGCTTATGGCGATGATGCTACAACTCCCGAAAAGGATGGCTTTTACTTTGGTGAAGAAATGATATTTAAGTTGTTCTCTTTTAAAACTATGAAGGAATATTTGGTTGATATTATTGTATGGGATACTATATTTTCACGAGCAAATGAATGGTATCCCTTTGGTTTGTCGAAAATAGTGGATATGCAGGCATTAGAAGATATTGATTTTTATATTCAGCCTTCGGGAAACCCGGTTTGTAGCGGTACCGAGCTTACTCTTGCAGGGATCGAGTTTATCGGAACCGGTGGTTCATATACATTCCAATGGTCGTCCGATCCACCCGGATTTGATTATTCGGTTCAGTTTCCACCTGC
>JAOZRY010000508.1 GCA_029939965.1 Bacteroidales bacterium
TAATGTGATTGCGCATATTCTGTTATGCTGTGACTGATATGCCGTCCCGATGGGATTCTGACGAAATATTAGCCCGTTGATTCTACAAATATGCCGTCCTGACGGGACTCTGGTTGAAACTTTGCACTGTCTGGTTTGTTACATGATAACTAAAACTTGAAACTGACGAGTTAAGGCTTATAAGGAATAATGTACTGATAACTTTTACTGTCCAATGGTGTCGGTGAATATTTATCCATCAGGTACAGATAATTTTCACCGCTGACCAGATAAATAAAAGACAGTTCGTCATTCATCAAGAGTTTATAGGCCCTTTCGATGTTGTAATTGTTCTCTCTAAAATAGTCCGGATCAGTTTTACACCTGTCATAAGCATCTGTTATTAAATCTTTATCCAATTCCACTGCCCCGCTGTTAATTTCTAATATTTTATACAAGTCGGGCTTTCTGGCAAATTTTTCCAACTCTTCTTTGGCTTTCTCGGGGGCTAATATGAAATAGCCGTCCTCATTGACAAATACCCAATTGTTTATGAACCCAAAGCGAATCGCTTCTTCACTTAATGATACCTCTTCATAATGAGCGGACAAACCTTTGCTCGCCCGGCTTGTAACGGAATATACTTGGGGGATGGATACATCTGCAATCGTATCAAACATTTCATCCCGTAAAATCTGTTCATAGCGCATTTCTTCAATAATTTTTTCAACTGTTATTTTATCACGGAATATCAGGTTTTTATTCTCATCCTCCTTAAAAAAAGCGGCAAGGTATCCCGCTTTTAATGCTTCCGTACTTAAAATATATTCATTTTGATATGCCCCATTTTTATCAATATCCATTATTCTTACGCTTCGAGCAAGATATTTGGCCAATAGCGACTGCAATTTTGCCTTCCGAAATTTTTCATTATTTTCGGATAGCCCCGCAAAAGTTAAATCCTGTTTACCGGGCGGAACGTATATTGTGCCAATCTGATGGCCATATTGGAATGCCAGTTTATCAAGAGTATGCGAATTCCCTGCCAGGTCAGGAATTTGAACCAAATTTTCTCCGGGTTTTATATCATTCTTTTTACTGAATTTTATCAATTCCAAGGCGGTGTTAATTGCAGAAGGTGTATTAAATACGGCATCGCATCCGAACCCTTGAATGTCTGACCGCGCGATTTTAGTTATGCCGTCGGCCAGATACCTGTTAATACTTCCAATCATATGAAAGGATAATTCCCGATATTTTCTTGAATCCGGCTCAAACACGCGATAGGTTAAATTAAAAAACGCCGTTGCTGCTTGTGCAACCTCATAAGAGCTAAAATTAAAACATTTTCCAAATTGGGAATTTGCGATCCTTTTTATGGCACCTCTATATTTATTATTAAAAGCCTCAATTTGTTTATATGTTAGCTGGATACATTCCTCATTATAATAAACATTTATTTTTAATTCAAATAATGCGATTGCTTTCTGAACCGCCTTTTGGGAGCTGAATTGCAGTATTTCTTTATCTTCATAGACTTCATCTTCCTTTTTTATTATGGCGCTTTCAATCTCATGGTTCAATTGTTTAATTTGGTTATAGGTTAGCGTATAAAAATCACGTTGATTATAGTATACGATATATTGTATTTCGCCGATGTCTTCAGGGGAATAGGCATCCATCTTAATAGGGGCTCCTATTAGTTAGAATCGATTTTCAGCAAATCAAATAAGGACGCAACCGCGATGCAGGCCTAAAATTGGCCACATTATTATACTGATTCGATTTTAGTTTACCGGAATAGCGGTGTACGATCTTCGGCTTGTACGCACTATCTGGAAAAACCAAAATTGAAATGCTATATCCGGTTGCAGAAAACAGAATGATTGTCACTTAAACAGATGTGTCGGAGCGCCCGGTTTTCGGGAAGCAATATGGTAAACGTGCGCCGCATTCCGCTGCACGTGAAAACTGGCCGATAATAATTCTAAAATTAAAACCAATATTATATTGTGCAGACCGAATACACAAGAAAAAATTGGCGTTGAGACGCTTTTTTAAGACATCGGGTGAATTGTCCAGTATACACCGATTTCCGCACGCGCCAGTGCTTTCCTTTGTCAGTCTATTTTGACGGCGTCAAAGACACACGCGGTTGAATATAATTAGGGTGCGATTGCGTTACAAATTTCAACGCGTCGATGGCAAAGAACTGGAAATTGATGTGCGTACGGATTCCGCTTGCGGACGCACTGTCAGGGCTGTTCAGTTCTAAAATTTCTTGACAGATTATATGTTTTTTTGATAAAATTACATAAGAAATTAAGACGTTGAAGGAGTAAAGCCGCTCTGTTTAGTGGCATTTGATATGATTTCTGATGAATTTTGCCCTCATAATACACATCAGAGGTCTTTCGAAGTCTTAATCTGGCAGCATTCTTTTTTAGAACTGAACAGCCCTGGGCGCACTGTGCTTGTGGAAGTAACAAAAACGGTAAAAAAAGCGGGATTGCTCAGACCTGAACAACGGGCGCGTTTCCTGGCCAATATCCGCAATGAAACCGGCCGTACCCAGAATATTGTTGACCGGTTGCCGGCACTTACCAAGTTGGAAAATCTGAATATTCTGAAAAACGCGGAGAACATTTCCTTTGGCACTTTGGTTAAAGCCTTGCTGGAAAGCAAGCCACCGCTATGTATTCAAAAGCGACTGACGGTTGCGGTAAGTATTCCGGATGATCTTATTGTCTCGTCAGTCATAAGTTCTTGTAACCTACTGAAATTATTGATATTTTAAAAATGGCTGCCTAATATTAATTTCCTATTATTTCAGATAGTTAATAAAACTTGCTGTCTAAATTACGAAGAACTTATGACTGTCGAGTTATTGTCAAGGGTGATTCCTTACGATGTCATCGTTTGGTTCAAAATATCTTTGAATTGTTCGATATTTTTGCATTTCATGGCCTGCCTGTGAATCAATTTAAGAATTTCCAAATGATAAATCGACTTGACTTTCTCAATCATATCAATCGGGAGATTACCAAATAAGGCGAAGATTGTATCAAGAACCATTTCCTGCGCCGATTCCCTGCCTTTCTTCAAACCGACTTCCTCGCCTTTTTTCAAACCGATTTGTTCACCTTTTTCTCTGGCAAGTTCAATAATATCCAACATTTTAATATCCTCCCACAATTTGTTCAGTGTCACTTTATCAATCATTTTATTCGCTATGATCAGCGTAGCCGCCAGGAACTTGATA
>JAOZRY010000509.1 GCA_029939965.1 Bacteroidales bacterium
CGTTGGACTTGTGTTGAAAACAGTCATTTACAAAAGTAAACTCCTTGATTTTCAATACTTCTTCCGCCTCTATCTCAGCGATTTCTGACACCCATTTCCTGAAATATGGAGTTTTCTTGTAGGCACGAAATAGTTGAATTATAATATTTTGAATTGTATTTTTGCATCTTATTAAAATTTCTTAATTGCGATGAGAAAGATATACACTATTGGTGAAACGGTTTATGATGTTATATTTCAACAGGGGCAAATAAAAACCGGGAAGGCTGGCGGTTCAATGCTCAATGCATCAGTTAGCCTTGGGAGAATCGGTTTGGATGTGAGTTTTATTAGCGAGGTTGGGAACGATGATTTGGGAAACGTAATTCTTCATTTTTTAAAGGTTAATAATGTAGATGTTTCCAATATTCAAAGATATGATGAAGGGAAAACACCTGTTGCTCTGGCCTTTCTCGATGAAAAGAAAAATGCCCGGTATAGCTTTTATAAATATTATCCCGATCAGCGTCTCCGCAGGCCATTTCCAAAGATTTATAAAAATGATATTGTTTTGTTCGGATCCTTTTTTGCTGTAAACCCCGAAGTACGCGAAAGGGTGTTTGAATTTGTGGTTGGAGCCAAAGATGCAGGTGCAATAGTAATTTATGATCCTAACATCAGGCATCCTAAACATCATAATCCGAAAAAAATATTACCTGTGGTTTTTCAGAATTTTTCGGTAGCAAATATAGTGAGAGCTTCACACGAAGATTTCGAAACACTGTTTGGGGTCTGTGATCCGAAAGAGGCTGTAAAGATTGTACAGGAGTATGGGAATGCTGATTTAATTTTTACCCACTCTTCACAATTCGTATTTCTACATTCTAGTATGGTTTCAGAATCGTTTTCCGTTCCCAAAATTGAAGTGTTGAGTACCATTGGGGCGGGTGATAATTTTAATGCCGGTATTGTTTATGCTATTGTAAATGAAAATATTTCCGCCATCGGATTAAAAAATGTAGATCAGGATCGGTGGGGTCGGATTATAAATACCGGTGTTCAATTTAGTCAGGAGGTATGCAAAAGCCTGGATAACTATCTGCCTGAAGGTTTTAAACCATGAGCAAGTATATGGTATTTTTAAGGATTCAATAACCATTAATACCACAAGTTATGATTTGAAATACAATTAATCAAAATGGAGTGATGATTGATGGATTGGTAAAACAGTTCTGGATTTCATGTAATTCACCATTCCACTACAGCATTTTAAAAACCTTTTTTTACAATTGAGTTGTTAGATTGATTAAAAGTACTTTTGCCAAAAATGGATCAATATGTTGGAAGACAATCACCATAATAAATCAGCCTTACATGTAAATGATGGCATACAGCAGCCTGAGCAAATAAACAAAGCTGCGGTTGAAAGGCTAAAGCAAGCCAAAAAAAAACAATTGTCTGTTGATCAATACATAAATGGTATTTTGGCTGGTGATCGGATTATATTGAGCAAAGCCATTACATTGGTCGAAAGCACTAATCTATCCCATCATTCGCTTGCGCAAAAGATTATCGAGAAATGCCTTCCTCATACGGGAAAAGCCATTAGGATTGGTATTACAGGTGTTCCGGGTGTTGGTAAAAGTACATTTATCGAGGCTTTGGGGAAGCACCTCACATCTCATGGCTATATGCTTGCAGTATTGGCAATCGACCCAAGTAGTAGCCGTACCCGGGGGAGCATACTCGGCGATAAGACCAGAATGGAGGAGCTTTCGGTAGATCAAAATGCATTTATCCGTCCTTCTCCTTCGGCAGGTTCGTTAGGTGGTGTTGCCCGTAAAACCCGCGAATCGATTATTTTATGCGAGGCTGCTGGTTTTAATGTAATCTTTGTTGAAACAGTGGGTGTTGGGCAATCTGAAACAGCAGTTCATTCTATGGTCGATTTTTTTCTTTTGCTTATGCTGGCAGGTGCAGGTGACGAATTGCAGGGAATAAAGCGTGGGATCATGGAAATGGCCGATGCGATTTTTATTAATAAAGCCGATGGCGACAACCTGAAAAATGCCACACGGGCACAGAGCGAATATAAAAATGCACTTCACTTGTTTCCTCCCACCGAATCGGGCTGGGTATCCACGGTGGGAACTTGTTCGGCAAGATCGAAAATAGGAATTGACAATATTTGGGAAACCATTAGGGCTTATGAAGATTTTACAAAAGGAAATGGCTTTTTTGGCCGAAAGCGGCAGCTACAACGTGAACTGATTATGTTTGAAACCATTAACGAAACTCTTAAAACTGATTTTTATCTTGATTCGGAAGTTAAAAAAATTATACCAGCTACTATCGAAGAGGTACTCTCAAATAAGATTAGCTCCTATGTGGCTGCACAAAAAATAATGGATATTTATTACAAATCCAAAAGGGGAAACCAACTTTGATTTTCAATCCTATATTATGAATTATCTGGCACACCTTTATTTATCTTTTGGCGATGAGAAAATTATGGTTGGTAATTATATTGCTGATGCTGTAAAGGGAAAGCAGATCGAAGCATATCCCGAATCCATTAAGAGAGGAATTGTGCTTCACCGAAAAATAGATGAGTACACCGACTTCCATCCTGTGGTAGCAAAGAGCAAAGAAATAATCCGGCATCGGTATCGGAAATATGCCGGTGTAGTCATCGATATGTACTACGATCATTTTTTAGCTTCTGGCTGGCAGTCTTATTCCGAGGTTTCATTGCAGCAATTTACCAAATCGGCATATCGAACGCTTTTTAAGTCGTATCCGCTTATGCCCGGAAAGATGAAACGGGTTTTGCCGGCCATGGCAATCGGGAATTGGCTGGCCTCGTATGCACATGTTGATAATATCGGGTTGGCATTAAAAGGTATGTCTATGCGTACCCGTTTTGATTCGGGTATGGAAAATGGTAAAGATGAACTGGTTGAATTTTACGATGAGTTCAAAGCACATTTTGAGCTGTTTTTTCCTGAACTCATTCGGTTTTCTAAAGACTTTATTTCAAAATAAGGTTTTACTACCATTCTAATGGTAAATAATGATTCTGTTGTTCTGTTAATAAGTTTATTTATAATGATGAAATGCGATAAGGAGGCAAATGTGATAAGGAGAGAAGGAGACAAAAAACGAAGATGGAAAGGATTGAAGCATTGCACCATTATACCATTGCACCATTAAATCATTGAAGCATTTTTGTATGTTCCACTAAATTCGCAGTAGAACCTTA
>JAOZRY010000510.1 GCA_029939965.1 Bacteroidales bacterium
TTATTTAAGGCTTTTATAACGAAGAAAATGGACAAAAGAACAAATACAGATGTGTAGTTTATTTATTTACAATCCCTAAGCATTGGTCGGACTAATCAATATGGTTTTGTTACGATTATTATTTCAACTAATCAATGTACAATCCCTATTTTCCACCGGGCTCGATATGCCCAAGCAAATAATGACGCAACAAACCATAAACATGGCGTGTAGTATTTTCACCTTCATAAATACTATGACCACGGTTGGGGTATGGCATAACCTGAAACATTTTATTGTGCTTCACCAGCTCATTAATCAGCACTTCGGTATTTTGATAATGTACATTGTCATCGCCGGTACCGTGAACTATGAGCAAATCACCTTCAAGGTTTTTTGCATAGGTAACAGGTGAACCTTCAACAAAATCTTCGGGGTTTTCTGATTTAAGTCCCATATATCGTTCCTGGTAAATATTATCATAAAAAAACTGATTACTAACCGGAGCTACTGCCATACCTGTTTCATAAATTTCAGGATAACGAAACATAAGGTTCAGGGTCATGGAGCCTCCCCCACTCCATCCCCAAATTGCAGTTCGATCAGTATCCACAAAATCCCATTTCATAATTTCTTTTGCCCCCATTGCCTGATCGCGTGAATTGACCACACCAATTTTTCTGTAAATACTCTTACGCCATTCACGTCCTTTGGGTGCCGGTGTTCCACGATTATCAATCGAAATTACAAGATATCCCTCCTGAGCCATAAGTCTGTGCCACATACTTACAGCATACCATTCATCAGTTACAGTTTGCCTCCAGGGTTCGCCATACACATAAAATAATACAGGATATTTTTTTAATGGATCAAAACCGGGGGGCTTAATCATAAACCCTTCCATTGTTACATCATCCTGGGTAGTTACCTGGAAAAACTCAACTGGGTTTAAATCAAGCTGCGAAATAGCTTCCTTAAGATTTTTATTATCCACGAGGGTGCGAATGGTTTTGTGCTTTGGCAACGAAACCAACTCAGTAACTGGTGGTGTGTTAATATCCGACCATGTATGAAAAGCAAATTTACCTCCCGGAGCAACATTGTAACTGTGTGTTCCGGGCTCATCATCAGGAGTTATGCGTTCGGCGTTGATTTTGCCATCCATCTTTATGCGATAAAGATACCGTTGGGTTGGATTGGCGGGTGAAGCAATAAAATAAGCATAATTGCTTTTGGGATCAATCTCAGCAATCGAAACCACATCATAATTGCCATTGGTAATTATACGTTCTTCGTCGCCGGTTTTGGAAACAAGATACAAATGTCGCCAGCCATCCTTCTCGCTAAGCCAGGTATAGTATTTGTTATCCATCCATTTCCAGTCTTCCACAAGATCGAGCCAGGCCTCATCCATATCCGTAAAATCATTTTTGGCCAATCCTGTTTTAGGTTTGCAGTACCATATTTTATTGGTGTTTTGCTTTCGGTTGAGTTGCTGCACCATAAAGGCCTCCGAATCTTCGGCCCACAACATTCTTACAAGATAATTTTGTTTTGGATCACCAGGAATTTTCATCCACACAGTTTCCCCACCTTCTGCAGCAACAACTCCAATTCTGGCACTCGAAGGATCTTCTCCAACTTTGGGGTATTCTACCGGGATGGTGAAAGAATAAAGTGAATCTGTATTATTAATCATCAGAAAATCATTAATTTCAGAAGCATCTATTTGCCAATAGGCAATCATCGTTCCATCAGGACTCCAACGAAAACCATCTCTACAAAAAAACTCTTCTTCATAAGCCCAGTCGAAAGTTCCGTTTATCAAATCTTCGGTTCCATCATTAGTTAACTGCTTTATCTCTCCCGAATACACATCTTCAACATAAAGATTATGTTTACTAACATACGCCACCCTTGTATCATCAGGCGAAATTTTTGCAAACATCAGCGATGTTATGGGCAAATTTTTACCGAGTTGTTTAAGATTTCCAGTTTTCAAATTCAATATCCAATAATCTCCTTTTGTATTGTAACGCCAAACCCGGCGGGTATTTGTAAAAATGAGTAGCATTTCCTTATTTGCCGACCATTGATAATTAGAAATCTGCAATGGCCTTTCGTGGCCTTCGGGGATAAACATATCGGCCGAAACCAAAATAGAACGCTTGCCATTTTTTGTTTCATAACGAACAATATCCCGTGCTCGTTCAATTTTTTCTGATGATTCAAGTGTAGTGTAAGCCTTCCCATTTTCAATCCAACGAGGTTGCCTGAAATAATCACCACCAAATTCACCTGACTGAAAAATACGATCGATGGTAAGCTTTGACGAGTCGGGGGGATTTTCTGAATAGATTGTTCCGTGAAAACTTAGTGAAAACAAAAGGATAATTAATCCTGTAAGTGTTTTTTTTGAGTTCATGCTAATTGTGTTTTTAATAATTTAGTATAAAGGATTTTAATATTAGGCTGTAAAGTTAGGAGATTTAAAATTAAGAATGATTCGATTTATGATTTACGATTTACGATTTACGATTTATTATTTATTATTGAAAGCGCAAAGCGGAAACTGACAACAAAAATTTTAAACAACATGTTGGTTAGTTTTCAAATTAAGAGCCTAAAATCCTGTAACTCATTTTATGTCATCTCTATTACACTTTTTATGTTACATATTTTATGTTATTTCTATTACTCTTTTTACGTTATTTCTATTACACTTTTTATGTTACATATTTTATGTTATATTTATTGCGCTTTTTATGCATTTTATCTTAGAAATATTTATCTTTGCTGAAATACAACAAACATGGACAAGAACAATCCTTTCGGACAAACATATAATCCAGAGCATTTTTGTAACAGAGATGCAGTGTTAAAACGACTGGAAATGAATTTATTCAATGGGCTAAACACCCTCATTCACAGCCCACGAAGATTGGGGAAATCATTTTTAATCAGGCATTTATTTTACAAAATTGAAGCCGAAAAACTTGCAAACACAATATTTATTGATTTGTTTGCAACCCAAAACATGCAAGATTTTATACAAGTATTGGCCGAAAAAGTGTTACAAAAATTTCACCGGAAGAATATTCTGCAAGGATTACAACAGCTTTTCAAAGGCTTGAGTCCAACGGTATCGTTCGAGATGGATGGTACGCCAAAATTTAGTCTCGAAGTACACAAAAGCCAATATCAGTCGTCGCTTGAGCAAATTTTTAACTATCTCGAAAAACAAAAGAAAAAGGTTTTTA
>JAOZRY010000511.1 GCA_029939965.1 Bacteroidales bacterium
TCGGTTATGTCGTGGGAAATTACAACTAAGCTGTCAATTGTGCCATTCTCGGAAATCAGTGGCAAATACGAAACAGACATATATCGTTTCCCGATTTTATTAAAGGTAAACCACGATTCAAAGTGGATGTCTTCGCCCGACAGGCATTGATCCAATTTAGGTTTTACTATTTCATCAAAAACATCAATACCCAACATGTTAGCTACATGCGTGCCTTTAATCTGGTCGGCTGGTAGCCCGTGAGCTTTAGTGTAGGCATTGTTTACATATTTGTAAATGTAATCGGTTCCGACAACAGAAATATGATCGGGGCTGGCTTCGAGTACACGGCTGCTAAGACGTAGTACTTCCCCGGCCTGCTTGCGTTTGGTAATATCTAAATTGTATTCGATTATTTGAACAACATTTCCGTTCTTATCAAATATTGGATGTGCGTGGATTTCTACATTTATGAGGTTGCCATCTTTATCTTGATGAATATGTTCGACCACCATTGGTTTTTTGGTTTTCTTAACGATTTTCATCGGACAAGTATGATCAGGCTCACAGCAGGGTTTATCAGAGTTGTGCGAAAAACTATGGCATGTTGTTTTTCCTAAAGTTAAATCATTACCAGTGGCCGAATTCGCTAATTTTATCAAATAATTATTGGCATCGATAACATAAAATGGATGAGACAGAGATTCTAAAACAATATTTAAAAACTCATTTTGTTTTTGAATTTTCTCCTCAGTTTGCTTGCGCTCGGTTATGTTGCGAAAAATACCACGTGTAGAAACAGGTTTGTTATTTTCGAAACGACAATTTATGCTACCCTCCACATAAACCTTTTTACCATGTTTGGTTATAAACGAAGTTTGGAAAGGTTCGATGTCTTCACCGGCAAACACTTTCTTAAATATCTCCATGCAATGTTCCCTGCTGTCGGGGTGAATAATATCAGTAAAAGTGAGGTTGGGTAATTCGCCATCGGTATAACCTAATGCTTTTTTCCATGCATGGTTAGCATATATAAAAGTGCCATCGGGTTTAACCGCCTGAATAAAATCATTTGCATTTTCGAATAAATCGGAGTATCTTTTTTCGCTTTCGCGTAAAGCTTCTTCGGCTTGCCTACGTTCGGTGATGTCGATAATTAAACCATTGTATTGTGTAAAGTTGCCGGGGGAAGTAATAACCGGAGAAGATATTGTCCTGATCCAGCGTACTTCCTTTTTTATTGGATGATTTATCCTGAATGTTTCATCGAACACCTTACCGGTATTGCGTGAAGTATGGTGTGCTTTTTCGACCTGGCTCAAATCTTCGGGAAGGATGTTTCCAAACCAGCTTGCATTGTCGGCCAGATTATCAACTCCGAGTATTTCTTTTATCGAAGGGCTGGCAAATGTTGTGTGTGAACCATATTGCCCTTTATGGGTAATCTCAACCGAGTAAACGCCAAACCCACGGGCATTTTCCATAAAAACACGTAGATTTGTTTCCTTGTCGTGCAACATCTTTTCGGCTTGCTTGCGTTTGTCGATGTTTCTGGAAACCCCCAAAATTTCAATGCTTCCATCTTTTGCATTTCGGACTTTTGTTACAGTTTCTATCCAAATAGTGCTACCATCTTTGCATATCTGTTGCAGTTCATCGCGATAGGTTTTTGTAATCCCTTTTTGAAACTCCTCTATTCGCAAAGGAAGCACATCGTTTAACCTTTGAGCCGATTCGGGTGTTAGAGATTCTTGAACTGACTGCCGGATAGCTTCCCGGGCTGTAAAACCTCGTAATTGAAAAACAGAAGGACTTATATAAGTAAACTTTCCTGTTGTAATATTATGTACCCAGATTACATCGGAGATATTTTCGGCTAACAAACGATATTTGTTTTCGCTTTCTGTTAATGCCAGTTCAGCCTGCTTACGTATGGTAATGTCGTGAACGATTGAGTAAAGTAATGGCCTGCCATCAAGAACAATTTTACCACTATAAACTTCTACATTCTTTATTTCGCCATTGGCCAACCTGTGTTTGAACAAAAAATGAGACCTTTCCTGCTTTTTCACCTTTTGCATTGCAGCTTCTACTTCTTCTTTGTTAATGGTGTTGATTTGATGAATTGTTATACTTTTTAATCCTTTGTATGAATATCCATAATAATCGAGAGCTGCTTTATTGGCATCAACAATATCCCCGTTTTTTGGGTCGATTAATAGCATTGCACAGGAGTTATCATTAAAAAGGGATTTATAAATTTTCCTACTTTCTTCGGTAGCTATTTCGGCATTCTTGCTTTCGGTAATGTCCGTAATAAAACCTTCAATAGCTATCATTTCCTTTTGTGCCCCATATATAGCCCGGCCTTGTTCCCAAACCCATTTTTGTTCTCCATTTTTAGTAATAATCCGATAAACCAATTGAAATGTTTGTTGGGCATTTATAGCTTTTTGCACCTTATCCCAGATCATTTTACGATCGTTAGTTTCGATTAATTCGGAGAAGGATATCAAATTGTTATTTATCAACTCCACCGGTTTGTAACCCGTAAGCGATTTACACCCATCACTAACGAATTCCATTGTCCAGTCCGGGTCATTCTTACATCTATAAGCCATGCCGGGCAAATTTTCCATCAAAGTAGTTATTCGACGTTGACTTTCCAGTAAATCTTCCTCTGCTTGTTCGGCACGAAAGCTCTCGCTTACAGATTTCTCCAACACTGCATTTTTTGCTTTCAAAAGTGCTATCTCTTTCAAAAGCTGCTCCCTGGTTGTATTTTCAAGATTTTCCATAATTATTATTCGATAGTCATTCGATGGTTATTGGTGCTTTGTGTGTTATTTGTTTTTGCCAATTGTTTTTATGTAATTATTTAGTTTAACTCCAATATTATTTATCTCTTTTTGAAAGATTTGAAATTCTTCTTCATTAATTAAATTTCTGTTGTATGCTTTTGTTAGCCAGGTTTTGGTTTCGTACAAAGAACCACGGGAGTAATAACTAAAATTTTTGGCCTCTTTATAATGATACCTCCCAAAGCCCTCTGATAAATTTGCAGCTACCGAATCTACTGCTCTAACTAATTGTTTCCCAATTGTGTCTTTCAAAAAATAATCCCACCCGATTACAATATCCCATACTTTTTCTCCAATTTCCATCGACAATTGATAAACTTGTAACTCTTCCAATTTCATAATTCCATTCTTTCAAATTATTAATAACTTTTCAATACCACCAAATGACGGCG
>JAOZRY010000512.1 GCA_029939965.1 Bacteroidales bacterium
TGTTGGACTCAGTAGACAGAGTACAAACGCAAGAAGAATTCATAGAGGTATACTA
This sequence comes from Bacteroidales bacterium, assembly GCA_029939965.1. GTDB lineage: Bacteria > Bacteroidota > Bacteroidia > Bacteroidales > 4484-276 > SABY01. The sequence goes on from JAOZRY010000512.1 coordinate 56, forward strand.
CAGTCTAATGCAATGTGGGTTTGATGTCCCATTAAAGTTGAGTTATGAAGTAGAGTCTGTCACAAAAAGGGAAAGTTTGTTTGTTTCTAAAGATATCCAAAATCGGCATGTATCACAGTCGTCTCTAGATCTGTCCGAGATGGAGAACAACAATCATCACCATCCATTGTTTGCAGATATTCTGAAATACAAAATTTACCCAAAAGGTACGTCCAGTGGGGGTAGGGGTAATTTTATGTGCTTTAGAAACTTGTTAGAAATAGGCAAATTGAAAAATCCGTTTCTTGAACAACTCTTGGATGCAACCCTCGCAGTTTCTACTCTACTCTCAGAGGATGATAATACCCAGGTTTGTTTGGAAGATGATAAATCGGTGTTGTATATATTGAAATGGCTTAATAGGAAAATGTTTATAAACGACAAGGCTGTACAATCTGAAGGCACCTTGTTTTTAAAAGCAATAATAATAAAAACTGTAACCAGAGTAAAGCAGAAACTCGATGGCTTTTTTTTGAATAATAAAAACCAAAAGATATCCCAGGTTAGGTGTTTAGAGTACATAAAGGAGAACATGGAAGTTGAGTACTGTGAAGGCTTACATACAATTTACAACTTCACTCCAGCTATTATTGAAGTTGAAACCTTAACAAAAGAACTGATAGAGTTTTTTCTCAAAGGGAAACTAGAACTTGCACAGCAAACTAGCAGCAGCAGCATCAACAACAACAACAACAACAACTACCCGACGACAATAAAACTGGAAATTGGCTCGTGTAGAGATCTAATTACTTTCAGAAACCCAAGTTTGGTAGATAAAATAATGAATGTAAAAAGTAGTAGTAGTAGTGGCTTCATACAAAAGGTATTTGCCCTTAAGAAATTGTATGCATTTTCAAGAAAAAAGCACGGGTATGAAAACCTACTAAAGGCACAGTATCCAAAATATTCAAAGCGGTACAAAGCTATTATAATCCCAAATGGCATGCTCTTACCTCCAAGGTACATTATTGGGTCAAGGCCAGTAGAGAAATTTGCAAGTTTCGTATTTCCTTTTCTCCACGAATTGGTGCACTGGGGGATAGAAGTCGGGTTGGTTCAACTCCACGGAAATGGTAAAACAATAAATGAAGTAGAAGAAGAAGAGTTGTTTTGTGATGAAAAAGCACTCTCTGAACTAATAAAGTTTTTTAAAAGGAGGTCCCCGGAAGAGGAGGAGGAGGATCCTTTAGATGTTTTAATACGACTGTCTATGAAACTATGTGAGTTTGATAAACAAAGAACTAAAAATTTATTAAAGATCTTTTTTTTATAAAAAACAACAACACCATATACACACACACACACACACACACTCTCTCTCTCTCTCTCTCTATTTCTATTTGAGCAATTTCCCAATTAAAAATGAAGTCTTTGCTGGTTTTGCTGGTTTTGACAGTTTTGACAGTCTCGTCTTAACTCCAGTATGTTGTTTACTCTCTGTCCCTTGTCTCATATCAAATTGCATATCCAACTCGTCATTTTCCATATCTTCAAGTTCTCCAATTCTATCTGACAAATTGCTTGCAGTTATGTTTTGCATTAATCTACCTTTCCCTGCATATTTTTTTAGTCTGTTATCTACTAATGGTTTCATAACAAAATACTCCGCGATAGCGTCGATGTATGTTAACGTAGATCCTGCTTGTATCACAGGAGGAACAAAGTCTATACCATGTCTGCTCAATATTCTTCCTATGAGTACAATATAGGATGTTTCCTTGTAAAGGCGAAGATCTCCCATAGTTTCTTCTCTCAATCGACCAAGTACGTACAAGTTCCTAACGTACTGTGCTTCTGTTAACCCCTTATTTTTCATTGTTATACGGTCAGTTTTCGACATTTTACTATACGAGACTACCATCCTATTATTATCAATAGAGGTTATTTTGAATATTATGTTGCCCCTATTATCAGTTTGACGAGTTGCCATTGTTCGTTCGTTCGTTCGTTTGTTCGTTTGTTCGTTTGTTTGTTTGTTTGGCGCTTTTGGGGGAAAAAACAATTTTATAGAATTAAAAAATAACCTTAAAAAATGATTATAAACCAAGAAGACTAGATGTGAACCCAGTATAATGTGCGTACCCCACAAGAACAAGAGGAAAATAATAATATGACAGAAATAACTGTGGTTGATATGGATGAACAGTTTGCTCTTTCATTAATGTACTACGACCAATAAAATATACTTTGTTTTTTTTTATATTATATCTTTTTTTTTTGAGCGGGAGAAACGTAGTAAAAAAAAAACAAAAAAAAAAACGATCGAACAAAATGGTGGAGATAGAATTGCCAAAAAACACTTTTGTGAAGTACATAACCGGAACCTTGAAGTGGATTGAAACTGAAGGAACTACATTTTGGGTGTTGTCAATTTTCTTGGGTTTAAGTTTACTCTTTGTACTATATATGTATCTCAGAAAATGCTATACCTTTTGCAATTACATAAAAATTCTGGTCTCCCCAATAATAAACAACTTTGTAATGGACAATGGTGAAAATGATAGAGCATTAAAAGACACAGAGGCGTATGAATATCTAAACGAAGAAGAGGACAGAACATGCACACGACCAAATGGGTTTACTGACGATGAGAACGGCCTTAGCATAAACGAAGAAAGAAAAAACACAAATTATGTAAAGAATTCGTTCAAAAGTGTTGGTGGTGGTGGTGGTGGCTCCAAAAAGGACTGAGAAATAAATAAGAAGGTAGTATATAGGAAGGCACACTTGCCGTACCATCACCTATGCTATCCACCAGATAAGGGTGAAAATAATATTAACCCAATGAATAATAAAATAATAAATAGTTTTTTTTAAAAAAAATATAAAATAAAATCTAAAAACTACATTCATTTTTTTTTTCGGAAGGGTGGTGGGTGGGGAAAGAGAGAGTTTAACCTTATAGGGTTAAACCAAAGGTTGAAACAACAGGTTAAACCAAAAGATTAAAAAAAAAAGATTGAAACTGTTTTAGTCTCCCGATATGGATAGAGTACGAAGAAAATAATGACCTTTATCAATAAGGGAAGGGGAAGGGTAAGGGTAAGGATAAGGGTAAGGATAAGGATAAGGATGAGGGTGTAAGGGTAATGATAAGGGTGAAAATAATATTAACCCAATAAATAATAAAATAAT
>JAOZRY010000513.1 GCA_029939965.1 Bacteroidales bacterium
TTCGGTAACTGGATGGCAGCCCTATCCTTTTAATTTCCCCTGTTGTTAGGTCAACTTTGTCAAGGCCACCGCCCCTTGTTGCAACCCACAGGTGGTTATGCTTATCTTTAACCAACGATGTAAGCCTCCCACTGCTAAGTGAATTTTCATTTGCCGGATCGTACAACCATTTACTGAAATTAAGTTGGGGCAATATGTATTTGTATAACCCTTCGATACCACCTATCCAAATATTGTGTTGGTTATCGCGGTATGCACTGTAAATGGTTTGTTCGCCTACAAGGGCCTGGATTTTATGGTCAAACTCAAATGAACCGGTTTTCAGGTTATAGATAATAATGCCATAATGATCTGTTAAAACCCACATATAGCCGGGGATAATCTCCGAAATGGCGGTACCAAGATGCTTTAACTTTGACCCATCCGGGGCATTAGGTATTTTGATATTTTTCAGGGAGAAAGTCCTGGAATCTGAAATAAAAAGTTCCGTTTTATTATTGGCGAGCATAAAATTTCCGGCAGAAGTCATTATGCATCTTGATATTGGTGTTTCAAACCTTTTATCGGTAAAGTGGTAATGGAAATCGGCATCCCTGCCGGTGATATTGGTTTTACTGTTAAGCATTGCATAAGTGAAGTGGAACAAACCCTTAAAGGTTGCAATCCATATTCCGTTGCTGTCAGGCAGGATGTCGCCGAAATTCATATAAAAATCCGAAATATCCAAATACCTGATCGACTTCAAGTCCGCATCAAATGCGATAAGCCCCTGTGCATCCAGCATCCAGCCACGGTTGTTACGATCGAAGCAAATTTTCCTGAAGCGGCTGCTACCATCTGCCGATTTGCTTAAATCACGCAAATCAATCCGCTGAAAATTATTTCTTTTATTAAGGTATTTCGCCAATCCGTGCCGGGTAACAATCCAGATTTGGCCTGTACTGTCGCCGGTAATTTGATTCACCTGATCGTTGAAAATGGTGGTAGTATCGCCGGGATCGTGTTTAAAGGATGAAAAGCGTTGCCCATCGAACCTGCTCAGACCATCCCAAGTGCCAACCCACAAATAGCCATCACGAGCCTGATAAAAAGCTGTTGCATTTTTGTGTGCAAGGCCATCGGATGTGGAATAGGACACAAACTCCTGTGCCGGTATTTTACTAAATACAATGAAAACCAATAAGATAGGTAAACAATTTTTAATTAGTTGCAACATCTGTTTTATTTTGTTAGCCCAAAATTAGACACAATATTTAAAACCAACGCAAAAACGAGGAAGTTTGATTTACTAAAAAACCACTTTAAACACGCCAAACCCCACTTTCGTCACGCGAAAACGGGGTTTCGTCATGGTTGGATTAGGAACGTGGAGAAAGTGGTTTATCTTTGGAGAGAATTTTAATTTCATAATTTTAAATGATTAATACAAAAAAACATGAAAACACCATTATTATCAATCCTATGTATTACTTTAATCAGTTTTGCTTACGGTCAGAGTATTTATTTAAAAGCAGGCGGTGGAATTAATATACCCGTTAACAGCGATTACTATTATGTGTGGGCTGATCAGATAAAGCCCGTCAACGATTCTATTACGGTATTCAGATATCACGAATCTATTCCATATTCCCTTGGTGGCGGAAAATCCTTTGCCGGGTCGGTAGGTGTTGATATCAATAAATACCTGACTCTTGATTTTGCAGTATCGTTTTCAAAGTCTTCGAGTTGCGAATTTGAGATAAAATCAGATTACACTTTTCCGATGGAAGGGTATAAGGTAGAATCAAATTACAGTATTGTTTATGATGCAAAAAGCACTTCCTTTACTCCTTCACTTCATTTGAAAATCCCTGTTGGTTTTAGTAATTTTTACTCCCGGTTAGGATTAATATTTACAAATATTCAAATGGAGCGGACTTATAAGAGAGACCTCTATAACAATATTCCGGGATATTACCCAAGCGAACATTTATATACTAATGAGGTATTTGATAAAAACAGTTCATTAGGGTTTACTGTCGGGATAGGTTTTGAGTATTATCTTGCCAACAAATTTTACCTATTCGGAGATGTTGCCTACAATTATATCAAATATGTTCCTGAATCATCAAGATACACTTTATATGATTATATGGGAGATGATGAGCTTGAAACAATGTCAACGAATGAAAAGGAATTTGTATATGTAAGCAGCTACAACGATTTGGATAATAATGATCCTGATAAGCCCAAACAAGAATTAAAACACAGCTTTCCTTTTGATCATATTGCTATTCGAATAGGGGTGAAGTATATACTTGCTGATTTATTAAAAAAAGAGTAAAATCAATTTCATAACATCAACCCCCACTTTCGTCATGGTTAGGTTGGGAAATGGGAATTCTTGACATATCTTTGGCTTTGAAAAATTAACAACCAAAATCTTTGCTCTATGAAAAAATTAACGCTTCTGATTTTGACCATTGTATCGATGATTGCACAAACCATTAGTGCCCAGTCATACTTTGGGGATGGGTACATTATTACTATCGAAGGTGATACTGTACATGGTAAGATCATGGATAAATTTAATAACAAAGTTTCGCAAAAAATTAAATTCATGGATTCCGATGGTAAGGTTAAGAAATACTATGCCAACCAAATCAGGGGTTATGTAAAACGGGATACCTACTTTTTTGTATCAGTAAAGATTTATGATTTTATAATTTCAGATGATTCTTCTGACGAAACAATAAATGAAGATGATTATAGATTTGCCAAAATACAGATAAATGGGTACGTTCAATTATTAAGCCTTCGCGAAAAATCAATTAAAACAGGCCAGCTTCCATTTCTTGATGTGTCTCTTTTTGAATATGTTAAGCAAAACATTACACCCGGATATTTCCTTAAAAGATACGATGAAACGGATACTAAGGAAATAAATGCATCAAATTTTATTGATATCGCAACAGAATACTTTTCAGACTACCCCGAATTAAACGAAATGATATTAACCAAGGTGTTTACTTACAAGGATACACCTGGGATTGTGTTCAAGTATAATGCATGGAAGTTAAATAATGTGATGAAAGATTAATAACCACTTATGTGGATTCTCAGGCTACAGTGCAAAGATGAAGACTAAAAACATTACCATTGTTTTTATGGCAACCTTGCCCAACCCCATTCCATAAAAAACCACTTTAAACACGCCAAACCCCACTTTCGTCACGCGAAAACGGGGTT
>JAOZRY010000514.1 GCA_029939965.1 Bacteroidales bacterium
TCGAGGTCGTGGGTTTGGGAATTGGCATTGCCCCCGAATAAGATTGTGATACAAAGAATTAGTAATGTTGTTTTCATAATGCTATTTTTTATGTGAAGTCAGGGTTTGACTTAATGAAGTCAGGGTTTGACTTAGAGTCAAGCCCTGACTGTTGACCCTACTAAGTCAAGCCCTGACTGTTGTCCCTGTATTATAACTTAATTATCTTTTCTGATTTCAATAACCGTCCATTATCTCCATAGAAATAAATATGATAAATACCATCGGGATATTTGGAGATATCTACCCGGTATCCCGATTGACAATCCATGGTGTGCGATGAAATTGTTTTACCACATATATCAGTTATTTCTATATCAATAAAACCTAACAGGTTTTGGATGGTGAAAATCCCAGTTGTTGGATTAGGTGAAATTAATACCCCGTTAAGAAAACCTTCATTAATGCCAACATTTATAATAATCGTAATTTCGTTTGATTGGCACGAAAGCGAATTGAAATTAGCAATTGAGCCATCGGCAACACTTAAAACAAAAACTTTATAGGCAATGTCCTGAGTAACATCATCGCCATCGGTATCTTTAGAGCTTTCATTAGGATTTATTGAATAATTTTCTAAACCATCGGGTAAAACCACATTGAAAAAAGTGTTTGTGTTTGCTGCTTCAAGATTAAAGTTTGCAGCATTTTCGGACTTAACAATAAAAATCCTGTATTCGGATACAGTTTCCTCGTTAAGAGCTTTATCAAAACTGATGGTAATATCATGTGCATTTCCTGCCCAACCGGTTACTTCGGCCGAAAGGTTTTTCACATAATCCGAATTTGTTGTTTGATCTTGTAAATTGGTAATAAAAATATCCGACCAGCCACCAAACCCACCAAGGTAAGTTCCGCCAATATTTGCCGAGTTTTGATAATTGCCCGACACCAATACATTTCCGTTATTTGTACAAATCGTTGACCCGGTTTGATTGTTTGAACCACCAGTTCGTATTGCCCATTGCAAATCAGCATCTCTATTTAACTTTGCAACAAAAACATCTTTATAATTTTCTGAAACAAGGTCGAGTGTGTGGCAATCGTTTCCAAAAGTTGTTGTGCCCGACATATAACCTGTTAGGAAAATATATCCATTGCTGTTGATGGTAATATCCATTCCTTCATCACCAAGATTTCCTCCAAAAGGTGTAGGGCCGCCGGTACCAGGCATACATTTAGCCCACAAAATATCGCCATCTGTCGAATATTTTGCCAGGAAAATATTGGTAAGATCGAGTTCATTTCCGGCCAATAGGGTGGAATCGCCAAAAGTGAGGTCTATTGTAAAATACCCGGTTATATAACAATTTCCCTCATCATCCAAAGCCAGGCCACTTGCATTATCGTTTGATATTCCGGTAGGTGAATCGGCCCATAAAATCTCTCCTTCAGAATCGAATTTGGCAATTTGAGGATCGTAGTAAGCCAAAAAACCGGCATACTTATATCCTGAAACGTATAAATTTCCGGGTGCATCTATTTCAATATCCGACAAACCATCAGAGCCTTCAGCAAAGCCATAACCTATAGCCCACGTAAGATTCCCTTCATCGGTATATTTAGCAATAAAACCATCCTGATCCTCACCACCACCGGCGGCATTAATTGTAACAGGATTTCCCCCGGCATCAAAAACGGCACTTCCTTTAAAGTTTCCAACCAAATAAATATTACCCTCATCATCGATATTTAATCCGCTACCGGAATCATCATAAACACCACCTTCGTTGAACGCCCAAATCAGTTGGCCCGAATTGCTGTATTTACAAACAAAAATGTCGCGGTCGTCGCCGGGAGCATTTAAGGTTACCATTGCACCGCCTTCTCCAAAGCTTGCCTGTGTATCGAAATATCCGGTTATGATAAAATTATTTTGGGAGTCGAGAGTAATTTCATTTCCCCAATCGAAACCCGTGGAGCCACCGGCACGTTTTGCCCAAATCAGGTCGCCTGACGAATTATATTTTGCAAAAAATATGTCGGCACCACCAGCACTTGTTAAAGAAACCTGATTGCTCCCTTCGCCAAAAAGTGCAGTGTTTTTAAAATAACCGGTAGCATAAATGTTTCCATCAACATCTGTTACCATGTCAAAAATGTCATCGGCATCGTTGCCTCCGGCTCTGTTGGCCCACTCAAAATCCTGTGCTGATATCATTAGGCTAAATGCCATAAATGATACTCCAAATAAAAATACTTTAAACATGTTCATAGGTTTTTAGTTATTTGATCATTAATTTTGTTGTATAAATTCCGGTATTAGTATGCATTTTTAAAAAATATAATCCGGGTTTAGCAAAAGGCATTTGAACCTGCCCTTTTGTATCACCTGCCAAATCAAGTTGCTGTGTATGTATAACTTCACCGAGAGAATTGAAAAACACATTCAGCACTATTATCAAATAAACCATCTTTATTAAAGTCGATCCAAATAATCATCCAATCCTGATAATCCGGGCCAATGGTTGCTGTCCAGGGATATTCCACTTCCCTTTCCAAATCGGTTTGCAGAGATAGGTCATCTGTAAAATCTCCATATCCAGCCCAACTGCAACCACTTCCAAGGTGCTTAATACCAGCCAAGTTGAAATTTGTGATCTGATCACCAAATTCACAATTATAAAACTCCATTGTACTATACTAAAGTTTCGGACTTCATAAGTCCTTATTAATCAACAACATAAAATTATCAAAAAGGGCAAAAAAAGCTGCATATTTTATCCTAAATGTCTATCTTTGTGATAGTTATAAACACAATAACAAAAACATGAGAAATATGCAACTGGACAAAAGTACAAAAAAGGTAGAGCAGATTGAAAAAAATACGAAAAGCACAGAGCAAATTACACAAAGCATATCAGATGTAATTAATAAGTTTTGTGTAAAATCAGTTTTTAAAGAAATTGTTTTAGTAAAATGATGTGGTGTTTTAGTTTCAACAATAACAATAGCTATGTTAATTTTATCTTTTGTTGGAGCTGCAAGTATATCGGCATTATTCAAAAGTGGTTTAAATAAAGAAGATGCAGGCAGGAAAGATGCCTACTACGATGTTAAAAACAATTCAAATATAGATTGGCGTTTATTATAACTGCTTCTATCAAAACGTTTTAAGTTTCTAACAAGTAGGAGCGAGGAAGAACTCACAGAGATTAATAATAAAATAAAAAAAATAAAAGCCCTG
>JAOZRY010000515.1 GCA_029939965.1 Bacteroidales bacterium
TCTCCGTTACCAAAATTTCCTGACGGGAATTGAGAATCATCAGCATTTGCTGAATGTAAAGCCGTTTCATGATAAGATGTTTTTGATCCATAATCGGATTCATTTGCAATTACAACATCTGAGAATCCAGGTGATGTAAAAGCCATTAACAAAAGAAATAAATAAAACTTTTTCATAACTGTAGGTTTTTAGATTACAATAATAATTTGAATGTTCATATTAAATTAAAATATTGAAAAACTGTGTTTTAAAAAACAAAAATGGATGAATCTCATTATTACGCGACATAAAAATAAACATTATTGGTATTACTGAAAGGGAAATCAATATGTTGTTTTTGTTTTTCATTCGTCGCGTTTATTAAGTTTCACACCATTTTTGTTTAAGTTGTTATTAATAATTAGCTTAAGGGGTGGGGGCTAATTACTTGGTTATGAGGAGAAGTTTGGGAAATTAACTAAAATATTTTGGTTCGGTTTTTCAATCTGGTTTCTGATGACTTTATTAATATTTTTGAATTTCATTTATTCCTCCTTTCTGTTTTGTCTTTTGCCATTGTCAAGTAGTGTGCCTGTTTTTTTATTTCATAGTATTATAATTGTAGATTAGAAATTTTTAATTTGGTTTTCAAAGAGATAAGAAAAATTATTTTTTATTCAAGATTTTCAATTTCCTTTTTATTGGTAGAGTGGAGGTGAATAACAACAGGTGTTATCACCCACATGGGTGAAAATCCACACATAAAAAACCTTATTATGAAAGATGCCAAAAATCAGATGCATTCTTAATTATCCGGTTTATGTCGTCATCACCTCCATTGGTTTAAATCACCCAATTTCAACCCTAATTAGTGTTTGTCCATAATGTCCGATTTCTTCGTTACGCTTATCTTTACATTTAGTCATTTACACAAGTAAACTCCTTGATTTACAATACTTCAACCGCCTCGATCTCAGCGATTTCTAACACCCACTTCTTGAAATATGGAGTTTTCTTGCAAACACTAAATAATAGGTGCTTGTTATCGAAATAATCTTTTCGGACAAGCAACTTTTTGAACAGCATGATGTTGACTCCGATCATACAGCAGTTTCATGAATTACATGCACCGACTATGACCTGGATGGCGACATTGACATTATTGCCTGCCACAGGGTTTTAAACCAGATTTTGCTATGGGAAAACAATTGGAAGAAATTTTGGTTGCGCCCTAACAGTTGAAGCTGCTGATATTGACATGGATGGCGATATAGATGTAGCTGCAACAGCTTTTGGAACAAACAGGGTGGCATGGTGGGAACAAGAAATCAACGGTGACCAAATTAGCTGGACACAGCACACGTTGTCGTACAACTTTAAAGGTGCATGGCCACTGGTGCTCGCAGATATGGATAAAGATACCGACACAGATATAATTGCCGGGGGCGATCTGCTTAATGGTTTGGAAAACGAATCGCCTCTGAGTTGGTGGGAGAACGAAACCCTTACTTTATCAATTATTAACCAAAATATAAATGATCAGGATCAATTTTCAATCTGGCCACAGCCGGCAACCAATAGGGTGCATATTTCTTATCAACTAACTAATAAATCCGATGTTTCTGTTTCAATTTACAACCCTCTTGGGAAAAAAAATAAAACCATTATTAACGAAACCCAACACGAAGGGGAGCACAAATAGAAGTAGATTTATTATCGCTTAAGCATAAAAATTCGCCCGGTATCTATTTTTGTAAACTTGTTGTAAACAAAAAGGTATATAATAATAAAATGATTATAACCAGAAACAACAGTTTAAGCAGCACAACATTTTTGTACCCTATATCGGTATTTTAAACCGCATTACCACCTCACCGGTTTTTTTGTCGATTTCAATTTTCTGATTTTCTGTGCCCATATCTTTTCCAGTACTCATTTTAAATAGTCCCGACAAAAACTGCATACCATTGTTCATTACCTCTTCCAATTGTTCTGTTTTTGAAGGCTGGGTTTCTTCGGTTTCCGCAACCTCCGTGGCTGCAATCTCCGTGGCAGGTTCCTTTTCCGGTACATCTTCCGAAAGTTCAACTTCGGTGGTTTCCGGTTCTTTTGAAATTGGTTCTGTTTGAGCCTCCGGTTTTTCCTGATCCTCTGCCTGTGCGGCAGCAATTGCTTTCTCAGGCTCTAATGCGGGTTCAGAATCTTCTTCAAACACGGAGTTTTCGGCTTCGTTCACAAACTCTTCGAGTTGCTGAATAAATTGCGACCTGCCTTTAGTGCTAAAATCCACAAAGTTGGTCATAGCATCTTCGCCCAACACACCATCGAAAAGATTTTGTTTTACAATTAATCCGGCAGCTATACGCTCCTCAATCGAATCGCGGGTAATAAAATTGATAATTGTGAGCTTGTTGCTTTTTTGCCCTATTCTGTCGATTCGTCCGATACGCTGATTTTTCTTGGCCGGATTCCAGGGCAACTCAAAGTTGATTAAGGTATCGGCTATCTGTAAATTTAACCCTGAACCACCTGCTTCGGTCGATAAGAAAATTTTGTATTGAGGTGTTTCTTCAAATTTTCGAATAAGTTCGCCTCTGGCCTTAACCGGAACTTTTCCATTTAGTTCAACAAATCCTATATTGTTTTCGCGCAGCATCCTTCCAATTAGCTTATGCACTTTAATCCATTCCGAAAATATTATGATCTTTCGGTCGGTATTTCGTATATCCAACTTTTCGAGCAGTAAATATTCCAGCTCATCCAGCTTTGGCGATTCGTTGGTTTCATCGTCAATCAAATATGTAGAATCGCAAACCATGCGCATATTGGCAAGCAACATTTGTAATCGTTGCAGGTCGAAAGGCGTTTGATACTTCTTACGCAGAATATGTGCAATACTTTTTGCATAAGATGCGTGATAATCGAATTGCAAAGGCGATAGTTTTACAGGCACATTAATTTGCTGCAAATTGGGCAATTGGTCGAGAACCTTTCTTTTTTCTCGTCGTAATAAAATATTGTTGAGGCTGCTGTTCAAATTTTGTAGATTGTAATAGCCGTTTATTTTATTATGCCTATCGGGATCGAAAAGGCAATGTTGATACGAAAACTCCCACAAAGGCCCCAAAAATTCGGGATCTATAATTCCCATTATGGAGTATATATCAATAAGGCGGTTTTCGATTGGTGTACCGGTAATTACCAATTTATGTTTTGTGTTAATTTTTTTGAGCGAATTTGCCGTCT
>JAOZRY010000516.1 GCA_029939965.1 Bacteroidales bacterium
AACTCATCCGATGACTTTGAGTCATCGGATGAGTATTATTCGGCATTTTGAATATCGAATACTTAGCCACTCTTTGGGCATTATTTTTTTTGGGGAAATATTATCTTTGTATGCTTATAAATAGTAAAACAGGTTTTCCGAATGAACAAAATGCTTTATCTGCTTATTATGAGTTTTCTGATTTTAACTTGTTGTACGCATAAGTTAGAAGAAGAAAGGCCAGTGATAGAGCTGGAAGGCAACGGACACGGGCTTTCGAGGGATTCGGCTCTTTCGGTAGCAAAAACTGTAATGTATAGTAATCCCGATTCTGCTATCAAAATCGTAAACTGGTATTTGCCCGATTCTGCAGTATTATCGGCAGATGAAATCTGGAGAAAAAACGACATCAAATCTTTTGCTTTTATTGATATTTCAAAGTACGATAGTGCTTTGAAATATGCTACGGCAAATTTGAACTACTTTACAAATATCGAGCAGGAAGCAAACACTTATATCATGCTTGGCAGTGTTTATAGTTATTTGCCGCAGGGAAATGAAAAGTCATTGGAATACTACCTAAAAGCTGCCGACATTTGCAAAATAATAAGGGATTCTGTGAGCTTATACCGTACCTATATTAACCTCGCGTGGTTGTATTGCGATCTGGGTGTGGCTCAAAAAGCAGCACCAGACCTATTTGAGGCTCTGAAATATTACGAAGCAAAAGAAAACATTAGAGGTATTGCATATACACAATTGGCATTGGGCAGAATGTACAGTTCGAGCGGCGATCATGAACAAGCACTTGAATGGGAGTACGCTGCAATCCATTCCTTCAAAAATCAAGGAAATAACAATGGAATTATTAGTGCATACAATAACGTTGCGAATAATCTGAAAATATTGGGGAAACACCAACTGCGCCTGATATATCTGGATAGTGCTAAAACACTAAACAACAACACTATTAAAAGCCGATACCATAAAGGCATCATTAACCAAAACATTGCCCAAACGCTAAAAAGTTTAAACCGATTTGAAGAAAGCGATGCTTTGCTGGATTCATTACTTTTGTTCATGGAAGGTTTAACAAATTCAAGTCGTTACGGAAGATTACTATCCTCAAAGGCTATTATAAACATCAATCTCAAAAAATATGATGTAGCAGAAAAGTATCTGAATCTGGCATTGGAAAATGCTTTAGAAAATAAAGATTTGCAAGGCGAGTATATCGTCTATCGAACTTTCAGGACACTTTATAAAGCAAAAAAAGAATACAAAATGGCACATGATTATTTGGAAAAAGCCCGCCAAACAGATAAAAAACTCAGATCGAAAGAAAAAGACAAGACCATGAAAAACATGGAAATTGTGTATGAGACTGAAAAAAAGAACAAAACCATTGCCTACCAGAAAAATGAAATTGAAAACCAGCAATTAACCTTGCGCAACGAACGGATTAAAAGCTGGTTTTTGCTAAGTACACTATTGCTTATAATTATCATTTTTGTTACTGTGTTTGTGTTTCAGCGCAAGATTCACAAGCGTAAGGCCGAAGCCGAACAAAGCCGCAAAGCGAAAGAAATTGCGCGGTATAAATTACAAATAGTTAACAACCAGATTTCGCCCCATTTTACTTTCAATGCCATAAATTCGCTCAAAGGTTTAATTGCCAGCGAGAAGAAAGAAGCTGCCATTGAAGGGTTTTCCAAATTTTCGAAGTTGATAAATGCCACTTTATCCGCCTCCGACAGCTTTACAAATACAATTGGAGAAGAGATGAATTTTATTGAACTGTTTCTTGATTTTCGGAAATTCAGGTATGAAGATAAGTTTGAATATAAAATAAATATAGCGGATAATGTGGATATAAATTTTGTGATTTTACGTCTTAGCGTTCAGGAGCTTGTAGAAAATGCTATAAAACATGGCATCAGGCACAAAAAAAACAGCAACGGATTGGTGGAAGTGGATGTGCGCAAAGACGAAAAACACTACACATTTACTGTAACCGACAACGGCATTGGCAGAGAAAATGCACGAAAGATAGTTACAGAAGGCACAGGCAAAGGAGGGTATATCCAAAATATGATGAACACCATTCTGAACATTAGCAATAAATGGCCAAGCATTATTACGTACACTGATATAGTGGATATTGATGGTAAGGCTGCCGGAACACGGGCAATATTGAAAATACCGGTTGGATATAAATACGAAGTGTAATGATAAAATATAAAACCATAATTATAGATGACATACCAGCCAACATAGCCGAAATAAAGCGCATAACTGAACAAGACGAACGCTTTGAAATTGTTGCTACGGCTAACAATGGTGTAAACGGTCTAAAGGAAATTACAACACACAACCCCGATCTGGTTTTGCTCGATATTGAAATGCCTGTGATGGGAGGCTTCGATTTAGTAGTGGCTCTTAAAGAATTTCCTGATTTTAACCCTGTTATTGTTTTTATAACCGTATATAACCAATTTGCCATTCAGGCCATAAGACATTCGGCATTCGATTACATTCTTAAAACCAGTATGGAAGAATATTTACCACAGGCATTAAACAAATTTGCCCTGGGGAAAACAGACAGGAATTTAATGCTTGGTGAAAAAATTGAAACCCTTATAAGTAGTTTGGAGAGTAATAAACAGATTCTGGTACGTTCGCATAATTTGGATGTTTTTATCAGGCCATCCGAAATTGTTTATATTTCTACCAACAAAAACAGACCCAACTCTATATTTATGCAAAATGGCGATTGCGTTTCTGCTAACCAAACTCTGGTTTCGATTGAAGTAATTCTTCCCGGCAGAGATTTTTTCAGGTTGGGCAAGCGACATATTATTAATGTAAAATATATAAGAGAAATTAGAAATGAAATCGGTTTTCTTAGAAAAAAGTTTGTTTATATGCAACACGTTCCCGATAGTGAAAGGCTTTTGATTCCCGGCGGAAAGTATCCGAAGCTAATTCAGTTTATTAATGATAACCATTCGCCAATAGTTATTTCGGGAAAATGATAAGTGATTGTACCGAAATTACTTCATCATTCAGGCTCGTTCATTTACATTCTAATTGTCCCTAAAAAAATATCGTGGACAGGCTGTTAAAAAACCTCGCCGTAGCTGTGGCTATTCACATTAAACCACTTCGTGGTTTTACATGTATATTTTTAATCCTGAAGGGATTAAACGTGAATAGCCCTGTTTAGCCTGTCCCGAT
>JAOZRY010000517.1 GCA_029939965.1 Bacteroidales bacterium
AATGTTAAAATGGTTCAATGCTTTAATCATCTTCCCCTTTCTCTTTTTGTTTTCTTATCGCATTATCGCATTGTCTCCTTATCGCATTTCATTATTATAAACCAACTTATTAACAGAGCAACAGAATAATTATTTACCATTAAAAGGTAGTAGAACCATAATAACTATCTCTTCCAGAATGCCGGTGAAAGGAGAATGAGAACAGTAAAAAGTTCGAGCCGCCCCAATAGCATTAAGAAAGAGAGGAACCATTTGCCAAATAAGGGTATTTCGCTGTAGTTTCCTACGGGGCCAACCAAACCGATTCCGGGACCAATGTTTCCTAAAGTTGCTGCGGTTGCTCCAATGGCCGATTCAAAATCTAATCCGATTATCGACATTACAAATGTTCCAATGGCAAAGATGATCATATAAATAAGAAAAAATGCCAGTACATTAAAAATGATGTCCTGCGAAACAGGCCTGTTATTCATTCGTACAGGGATTATTGCCTGGGGATGCATAAGGCGTTTCAACTCCAGAAGGCTGTTTTTGAACAAGAGTAATTGCCGAACTATTTTTATACCTCCTCCGGTTGATCCGGCACTACCGCCAACAAACATTAGCAGGAAGATTATGAACCATAAAACGTTGGGCCATATTAGGTAATCGACGGTAATAAAACCGGTAGTGGTAATAATAGAAACTACCGTAAATATGGAATCTCTGAAAGATTTTTCAATATCGCCATGATGAATTAGAGTAAGAGTTGAGGCGATGAGAATTGTGGCAACGGCTATCGAATAAATATAATATCGGTATTCTTCGTTTTTCCACACATCTTTAATTCGGCCATGCAATGAAATATAGTGTAGTGTAAAATTTGTTCCGGCCAGAATCATAAATAGTGTGATGATGTATTGGATGTATGGCGAAAAAGCTGCAATACTTGCATTTCGGGTCGAGAATCCTCCGGTGGCCATTGTTCCAAAAGCATGGCACAATCCATCGAAAAGGTTCATGCCTCCAAACATAAGCAGGATGGTTTCGGCGGCAGTGAGCAGAACATAAATCCCCCATAATCTTTTTGCAGTTTGTGTAATGCGTGGATGTAATTTGTCGGGAGTAGGGCCGGGGACTTCGGCAATGAAAAGCTGCATGCCTCCAATTCCGAGAAATGGTAATATTGCCAGCGACAAAACAATAATTCCCATTCCGCCTATCCAATGAGTAGTCGAACGCCAAAAAAGCAATCCTTTTGGCATAGCTTCAACATCGGTAAGAATGGTAGCACCTGTGGTAGTAAAACCTGAGATGGTTTCGAAAAATGCATCGGAGTAATTGGGGATGGCTCCGCTTAGAAAAAACGGTAAAGCACCTACAATGGAAGTAATTACCCAAACAAGCGAAACAATAATATAACCATCTCTTTTGCTTATAACCTTTGAAGCATTTCTTGCTGTAAAAAACAGGTATGCCCCAATAGCTGCTGCAATAACTGAGGAAATAACAAGTGGCCAGAAATCATTATTGGAACTAAATAGCTTAAATTCGAAAATATTATTGGTTCCGTAATATGCGGAAAAAGGGAGTGCTGTAAGCATAAAAGCCGCTTCGATAATAAGAAGGACTCCTAAAATCTTTGCAATAATCTGAATATTAAATTTTGACCGGCGCATTTTTATTAGTTAAAAAAGCGATCAACTTTGTTAATTGCCGATGGAAGAGAAAATACAACAACTTTATCGCCTTCCTTAATTCTGAAATTTCCAATTGCAATGTAGCTGTCAATGCCACGTACTATTCCGCCAATAATTGCTCCGTTGGGGAATTGTAGTTTTCTGATAGGTTTTTTTGTGATCTGCGAATTAGGTTTCACCACAAATTCAAATACTTCTGCATCAATACCGTGTAGTACTTTTGTTGATGTAACTTCCGATCCCATGGTAAATTGGGCTATATAACTGGCCGATATTAGTTTTTTGTTGATGATGGTATCGATGCCAATATTTTGCGAAATATCGATGTAGTCGATGTTTTCGACCTGAGCAATGGTTTTTTTTACACCAAATTTGCGAGCATGCAGGCAAGTAAGGATGTTGGTTTCTGAATTGTTAGTTACAGCAATAAATGCATCCATATCTTCGATACCCTCATCTTTTAGTAATTCAATATCTCGTGCATCGCCATTTATCACCAGCACATCATTCATCTCATTACTTAGCAAAATACTTCTGTTTTTATCTAATTCCACCATTTTCAGGTCGTAAGCTTTCTCCAACCGCACAGCAGTTTTTCGTCCAATTCTTCCGCCCCCAACAATCATTACCTTTTTAATTTTAAACTCCTCTTTTCCGCCCAGATTCATGAGCGTATTTATTCCGGTGGGTTTGGTAACAACATAAGCCAGATCGTTGATCATAAATTTATCCTGGCCTCCGGGTATAATGGTTTTAGAGTTTCGGTGAATGGCCACAGCTCTAAAATCAAGATAGGGAAATTCAGCAGCTATCTGATCAAGTGTTTTTCCAACCACTTTGGCATTTTCATCCAGCTTTATTAGAAACAGAATGAGTTTTCCACTTGAGAACCTGAATATTTCAGTAGCTGCAGTTTGCTCAAGCAGGTTTATAATTTCTTCGGCTGCAAGGCGTTCGGGGCAAACCAGGTGATCAATGCCTAATGATTTGAATAGTTTGGCGTTTTTAGGTTCAAGGTATTCGATATTATTTACACGGGCAATGGTACGTTTGGCACCAAGTTTTTTGGCTATGATTCCTGTCATCAGGTTGATTTGCTCATCGTGAACCACCGAAATTAGCAAGTCTGCCCGCTTTATGTTGGCACGTTCCAAAACTGATATGCAGGTGGAATCGCCTGGAATTGTCATCAGGTCGGTGTGGGTTTCTACGAGTTTTAATAGGTCGCTGTGAGGGTCAACAATAGTTATATCGTGATTTTCATCCGTTAGCAATTTTGCCAAATGAAATCCCACTTCACCATCGCCCGCTATTATTATGTTCATTTTTTTCATATCGTACAGTGCGCGAAATTAATTTTTGTTCGGAACAATGCAACCTTTATGAAATATTTTAATGGAAATATGTGGCGACTTTTATTATTGGGCTACCTGCATATAGTTTGACTCTGCTAATTATCAATTCATTATAAATTGGTGTCCGGCATGTGCGCATAGCCGCCAGACTATGAAAATGGTGTCTTGGCAATTCATAGAAT
>JAOZRY010000518.1 GCA_029939965.1 Bacteroidales bacterium
CGAAAGCACCACCGGCAATAAAAAGAATATTTTCGGTATTGATTTGAATAAGTTTTTGCTCAGGGTGCTTGCGGCCTCCCTGAGGAGGAACATTCACTATCGATCCTTCAAGAAGTTTAAGGAGAGCCTGCTGTACACCTTCGCCCGAAACATCTCTGGTTATGGATGGGTTATCACTTTTTCTGGCTATTTTATCAATTTCATCAATAAATACAATGCCACGTTCAGCTGACTTCACATCATAATTTGCTGCCTGAAGCAACCTCGAAAGAATGCTTTCAACATCCTCGCCCACATAACCCGCTTCGGTAAGAATAGTGGCATCGGCAATGGCAAAAGGAACCTGTAGCATACGGGCAATTGTGCGTGCAATAAGTGTTTTTCCTGTACCGGTTTCGCCCACAACAATGATATTGGATTTTTCTATTTCAACATCGTCTTTGTTATTTTTTATTTGCTTAAGATATGAAATACGCTTGTAATGGTTATAAACTGCAACCGACAGAATCCGCTTTGAATCTTCCTGACCTATTACATACTGGTCGAGAAAATGTTTAATTTCGTTTGGCTTCAGAATTTTGAAGTCTTTCTGATGTTTTTTTTCGGTTACAACATGTTCTTCCTTTAGTATTACCTGTGCCTGATGAACGCATTCATCACAAATATTACCATTGATTCCTGCAATCAGGATTTTTACTTCATTTCTACTTCTTCCACAAAACGAACATCTGTCGGTTGTCTGTTTACTTCCCATAACGATATATAATCTGTCAGTTTATTTTTTACCTTGCTCCAAAACTTCGTCAATCATACCATACTCTTTGGCTTCATAAGATGTCATCCAATAATCTCTGTCAGCATCTTTCCATATTTTTTCGTAATCCTGATTGGAATGTTGGGCTATAATTTCGTAAAGTTCTTTTTTAAGTTTTTGAATTTCACGAGCCGTAATTTCAATATCTGAGGCCTGCCCCTGAGCACCTCCCATAGGCTGGTGAATAAGAATGCGCGAATGCTTTAATGCTGTTCTTTTCTTTTCCTGACCGGCACACAAAAGCACCGCACCCATCGAAGCGGCAATACCGGTACAAATGGTGGCAACATCTGATGAGATGTACTGAATGGTGTCATAAATACCTAACCCGGCATAAACTGATCCACCAGGTGTATTCAGATAAATTTGTATGTCTTTGGATGAATCAACCGATTCGAGAAATAATAGTTGTGCCTGAATAATATTTGCCACATAGTCATCAATGGGTACGCCAAGAAAAATAATGCGATCCATCATCAAACGTGAGAACACATCCATTTGTGCCACATTTAACTGCCGTTCCTCAATAATGGTGGGCGAAATATAACTCTTTGCAGTGGAGGTATATTTGTGAAGCGAAGTACTGCTGATACCTCTGTGATTTACAGCATATTTATAAAACTCATCTTGAAAATTCATACGAATATTTTTTTTATCGATTTAATAAATTGATATGGTAAACGAAGCTATTAAAATATTGTTCACTATTTCTGGTCGTCGGTTACCTCAGTTTCGTGATCGTGAGAAGGAACACTATACTTACTAATTTCCTTCACAAATTCATCGTGGGTTACATCTTTTTCGAGAAGAGTCATTTCACTTTTCAAAAACTCAGACAACCGGCGATTAAACAATTCGTTATATATTTTTTTTGTTTCCTCTTTGTTCTTTTCTAAATAGTTATTAGCTATTTCCTCAAGTTGTTCCACCATAGCCGGATTATCAACCTCCGAATTTTCCTGGTTGGGAAGGAAATACCCCTTGAAATAATTCTTTATTTCAGTCTTCACGTCATCGTCCGAAATCTTTAAACCACTATTAAGGGCAATTAACCTCTTTTCGAGAATTTCCATCTTCATGGCTTTATTATATCCATCGTACCCCTTCTCAATTTCTTCCATAGAGATTTTGCCCTCGTTGGAAACAAACAGCCATTTTTTTAGAAATTCGTCCGGTAGGTTTATTTCAGTTTCATCAAAAAGTTTATCCAAAGCTGTACGAGCAAAAAGTCTGTTCGATTCTGCTTCATTTGCTTTCATCAGCTCTCCTCTCACTTTATCAAAAAACTCTTCTTCGCTCTTTATTGCATCTTTCGGGAAAGCTAATTTGTACAATTCTTCACCGAGTTCCGCAGGTATATTCCGTTCAATTTTTGTAATTTCAAATTGAAAATCATTTTTCATATTTTTAGCGGCTTCCTTTTCAATTCCCAACATTGCAGCAGTTTCAGTAGAATTTCCTGATGCATCTAAAGGATTAAAAATCACCACATCGCCTACTTTAGAACCTATAACCTGATCCAGTATTTCTTGCTTTTTAATAAAAGAAGTTAATACTATAGTTGAATTAGAAATACCACCTTCCCTGATCTTTCCATCTTCGTTTAGTTCATCAATTTTTACATGAATCATATCATCTTTTTCCACCTCATCCTGCTCGGTAGGTTTCCCGCTTCTTTTTCGGATACCATCAACCTGTGTAGTAATTATATCCTCATCAACTATAATTTTAAAATAATCTACAGCACTATACTCCTTAAAATCAATTTTAACTTCAGGAGATAACCCTAAATCAAAATAAAAATTGAAATCTTTTTGTCGCGAAAAATCCTGTGGATCCCTTTCTGTATTAGCCAAAGGGGAACCAAGCAAATCCAATTTATTATCAGCAATATATGCGTTCAATTTTTCAGAAACCAGCTTGTTTACTTCCTCAAGTAAAATGGCAGTGCCAAATTTTTGTCGTATTAGCCCCATTGGCACTTTACCAGGACGGAAACCAGGCATTGATGCCTTCCGTCGATGATTTTTAAGTTCGCTTATATACTTTTCGCTATAGTCAGATTCACTAACTTCCATTTTTAGCGTTACTGTTAAATCTCCTGTTTTTTCTTGGGTGATATTCATTCAATACATTTTTAAAATTAGCCTGCAAAAGTACTACAAAATCTTAATACTAAACAGTCTGGATTTCTTATGTTAGCCTTTACGTTTTCTAACTGCCTTTTACGGCAGTTTTTTATCTGGCAAACCTATTGATATTTAGGCTACCATCTGTAAGCTGGACAAATTGAAGAAAAATGGCCATCCCACACGTATGCATAGCCGTCAGGTCGAGGGAGGAAATTTTACCCGGCTACCGATAAAATAATCTGATTAACCCAGTATGGGTTACGCTATTG
>JAOZRY010000519.1 GCA_029939965.1 Bacteroidales bacterium
TTATTTCAAGTTAGTATGAAACTTTAACAAAACCCATGCATCAACTTATCAATTAATGTTGAGGCTAAATGTTATTATAATGAGCTGAAGTTTATTTTTGATTAATGGTTCTACTGCAAATTTAGTGGAACACAAAAAAATGATTCAATGGTTCAATGATTAAATACTTTTTCCCTTCTCTTCTTCTCTTCTTGTCTCCTTATCGCATTGTTTTCTTGTTTCCTTATCGCATTGTCTCCTTGTCTCCTTGTCTCCTTATCGCATTGTCTCATTGTCGCATTTCATCATTATAAACAAACTTATAGCAGAACAACAGAATCATTGTTTACCAACAAAATAGTAGTAGAACCATATTTGCAGCTCAAAAATTAATCCTAATCATTATGTTGCCGTAAGTAAGGCATGGTTTACCAAATATCAACCGGATAGCGCATTTGGATAAATGGCTGGTGTGCATAAGAACAAACTTCACTATTTTTGCCTCCGAAATAAACCGTATGAAAACTATTCGAATCACAATACTTCTTTTATTGTTCCTTAATGGCGTTTGCCTGCAAATTGCCTTTGGCCATGCCAAAATTGATAGCTTACTTTTGGTTTTGGAAAATTCGCAGCACGACAAAGAGAAAGTAGAAATAATGACTTTGCTGGCCGAACAGTATTTTGACAGTAACAACACCGAGCAGGCAAGGAGTTATGTTTGGGAGGCACACGATATATGTGTAAAACAGAGCATTGACATTCCTATTGAACTTCACTTTATTAAAGCAAAACTTTTAAGAGAGTTAAGTGCACCATGGGATGCATATCTGGAAATTGAAAAAGCGATTGAAAAAATTCCGGAAAATGATGTTGCCTTACGGGCAAAGGCACGAAACTACAGGGCGTACTATCTTTTAAATTCCGGCCGGTTTATGGATGCCATAAAACAATATAACTCCAATTTAATACATGCTGACACTAATAATCTCGACAACTATTCGGCCAAAGCTATACTTGGGCTGGCCAATGTTAATAATGCCACTAACGACAGCAAAAGTGAAATAGATTTTTTACATCAATACATCGAAAAGGTTGATGAAAAAGGAGATTCAATAAAAATACGTAACGGTTATTTCAGGCTGGGTGAAGTATATTTAAAAGATTCGGTGTTTGAACCATCCGGGGTAAATTTCTTCAAATCCTTTGTTATTTCCAAAGCAATTAAAGATACTTCGCGCATGGCTTTTGATTTATTACGTGTAGCCTGGGTTAACTATCTCGATGAAAATCTGGAGTTATCGATAAAACAATTTAATGAAGCATTGCAATATGCTAAAGCTATCGACAAAAAAAGCAGCATTAATAATGCACTTGGCAACCTGGGAACTATTTACAGAGATTTGAAGGAATACGACAAAGCCTTAGAAAATTATTGGGAGAGTATAAAGGTTTCTAAAGAGATAAGTGATTATTATAATTTATCATGGGTTTTTAACGATATGAGCAGCATGTATGGTGATATGGGCGATTATAAAAATGCATATCATTATTTTCAAATGTTCAAAACTTATAACGACTCTCTTGAGAATCAACGTTTCCGGTTGGGTTTAGAAAGGGCAAGAACTCTATTTGAAACAGAAAAAAAACAGCAGGAACTGGAATTACTTTCGTTGAAATTGAAACAAAACCAGAATTTTGTTTATGGCCTCACGGGTTTAATAATATTACTGATTTTGATAGCTTTATTAATAATCAGACAAATCAGGATAGCTTCAAAAAAGCGTTTTTCAGAAATGAACCATCGGTTGTCGGAACTTACCCAAAAAAACCTGCGGCAACAAATGAACCCACATTTTATCTTTAATACCCTCAACTCCATTCAGTACTACATGTATCAACACGATAAAATTGCAACAAACGATTACATGTCGAAATTCTCGAGTCTGATGCGGAAAACCCTCGAAAACTCAAGGCATACAAGCATCCCGATCAGAGATGAATTGGATGCACTAAAACTATATCTCGATTTGGAAGCCCTGCGCTTTAAACAAAAATTCCGTTATCAAATTGAGGTTGATGAAGAAATTGATCTGCTCATGCACAAAATTCCAACTATGCTCATTCAGCCGTATGTCGAAAACTCGATTTGCCATGGGTTAATGCACAAGGATGAAGCAGATGGTCTTGTAAAAGTTGATCTTAAATTAGAAGAATCAACAATTATTTGTACAATTCAGGATAATGGTGTTGGGCGTGATGCTGCCATGAAAATTAAAAACAACAATAATAACAGTCACCGTTCGCTCGGAACCACCATTACCGAATCCAGACTTAAGATCGTTAATTCGCTCTATGGCAAAAGTATGAAAATTGATTATTACGATTTAAAAAACACGGATGGCACCCCTTCGGGCACAAGGGTTGTAATTCATATACCTATTATTACATGAACAAATTTAAAACAGTAATCGTTGATGATGAATCTGATGCCGTAGGTTTTATACAATCTATCATCCAGGAATATATCCCACAGCTCGAGGTAGTAGCAACTGCAAATTCGGCAAAAGAAGGCGAAGTGGCCATTATTAAAACACAGCCGGAAGTGGTTTTTTTGGATGTTGAGATGCCGCATGGAAATGGGTTTACGTTGCTTGAAAAATTCCCCGAAAAAACTTTTGATGTAGTTTTCGTTACTGCATTTAACCATTATGCCATCCAGGCCATCAAATTCAGTGCTGTCGATTATATCCTTAAACCTATTAATATCAAAGAGTTTATTGATTCTGTCGAAAAGATTATTGCCAAGAAACTGAGTAGCGATTATCGCAATCAAAATTATGATTTACTTTTCGAAAACCTCCGGTCGGCCACGCCAATCAAACTTGCCATTCCAACCTCCGAAGGCATGGAGTATTTAAACACCCACACAATTGTACGTGTAGAAGCCGATCGAAGTTACTCATGGTTTTTTCTGGCTGATGGCCGCAAAATTCTTGTGTCTCGAAATTTAAAGGAGTATCACGAACTATTGGCCAACCGAAATTTTTTCCGCCCTCACAATTCACATCTTATAAACCTCGAATATGTTAAAAAATATATCCGTCAGGATGGTGGCTCCATTCAACTAACCGATGGCTCGGAGGTTCCGGTTGCCCGTGGCAAAAAAGATTTGTTCATGGCACAAATGCATCGGCTTGCAAGATGATGGTTCATTCAATTTA
>JAOZRY010000520.1 GCA_029939965.1 Bacteroidales bacterium
CCTCGAACTCGAACATTCTGAACCAAACACCGACTTTATGGACGGACACTAATTAATCTACTAACAACAACAAGAATAATAAAAAATTGCCTCATCCACTTATTCGATTTTTTCTACTTCGTCCTAAATTTACTATCGGTGTAAATTACACCACCAAACCTTATCATTACATCATTCCCGGCTTTTGATTATTAATTGCATATTCCAACACTTTCTCAATTCGTTTCCTAATAGTTTCGGGGCGTTTGGCCAATGCTACCCATGCAATATAAGTTGACCGATATGAGGGTGCAAAGTTGTTAAAGTTTTCCCAAGCCAGCGGATTTTGCATCAGAGCAGTTTTCAAACTATCAGGAATTTTTTGGGGTTTTTTAGTGCCATACGATTTTTGCCACTTCCCGAATTTTTTCGCATTTTCGATTGATTTCATACCGGCAGGTTTCATAAGGCCGGCTTCAATTAGCTGCTTTACCCGCTCTTTATTTTTGTCAGACCAAATGCTACGCGGTTTACGTGGGGTAAACACCTGCTTATAACGCAGCGCATCGATGGTTTGCACTTTGCTATCGATCCACCCGTAGCAGAGAGCTTCTTGCACAGCCTCTTCATAGGTAATGGTTGGAATATTGGTGTGCTTTTTAAAATATTGTATCCAGATACCATTCTCCTTTTGGTGAAATTGCTCCAACCAGCAACGAAACTGGTTTCGGGTTTCAAAAGTAATTATGTGCATCAAATGAAAATATTTTGATTATTTAGTTGATTGATTGGTAGTTTTTAAACACACTTACTCCCCGATTTAAACCACTATCTCAAAAACCCTGAAGCTCATTTTTTTGTTTTTCAATTTTTGCAGCAGGCGAAAGATTAAAGTTATGATCGATCACTGCATTAAGCCAATCGCCGTACATGGTATTAGGGAATACAATAAAACGATCACCAAACTCATCTTTCAGGCTAATCACCAATTCCAAGCGTTCATTAACGGATTTTTTACCATCAAAAACTTTGGTAAAATCTGCCAGATTATCTCCAAAAAGCATGATGATCTTGTGGCCTTCCAAAACCTTTTGGCGGCGGGGCTCTTTACTCGATTCATCAGTACGTAATAAAAGATGCGCTTCGGAAACGGGTGCAATACCTAACTTTTGAAGATTTTGCATCGTGGCATTTTTGTATTTCTCCTTTCGATTGGTAATATAAAAAATACTTACCCCTTTGGATTTAACATACTCTAAAAATTCCACAGCTCCGGGAAGTTCCTTTGCGCAGGCAGCATGCATCCACTCATCCCAACCGGTGGGATATGAAATATTTCTGAGAATACATTTAGCTTCGTAAGGACTGTTATCCAGCACTGTTTCATCCAGATCGAGAACAATAGCCAGCTTTGAAGAATCAGGATTCTCGGCAAGAATATCATCCAGCCTGTATTTTGCCATATTATATGCCTGTAGGCACAGTGCATCGCGCTCCGCAGATTTCTGATGGTACAGCGTAGCGATAAGTAAGTTGTCGTTGTTTACCTCTTTCTTACTAATCGCAGTGCGATTCTCACAAGCCGATATTGCAATTATTCCGGCCAAAAGCACTAAAAAATATATTTTTTTCATAAGTTTTAAATTTTATTTATCGGGCAAAAGTAAATAATATCATCATAAATACTTGATGGTTTGAGATATGGTTGTGCTCAAAAACAGCTCCCGGTTTTTATTTAGATCAATGAGTTTAGTCTAAAAACCAACAAACGACCTGATTTAGTCATCGGATGACTTTCTAAACAATTGATATACAGGGTCGAAAATTTGGTGTACTTTCAAAATGTAGTCATCCGATGACTTTTTTGACTGGACTCATCAATTAGAAGTTCTATTGCATCAAACTTGTTTTCCGCGCCACTTTCCATACTTTAAATATAGCCAGGAGAATATGCCAAGGGTGATTACATAAATATACTCACTAATCCAAACCACCGGAAGCGATGCATCTACTACAAGTATAATAACGAAAACATAAGTTAGGTAAAGCATTATGGCAATTATTTCGATGGTTAGTGCCATTTTAGTATTTGCAGTTCCGGATACACCACTGAACCAGTTTATGGAAACCGCTAGCGGAATCAACACACCCATAACCACATAAAAAACCGGGATGGCTTCATCGATCAGCGACTGATCATTGGTGTATATTTTGAGTAATGCCTCCGGAAAAAAAACCACCACAGCAATAATCGCCAGGGAGATTAGAATACTCATTTTGTTTACTTTGCGAATGATAGGCAGCACCCAATTGTCGTTGCCCTCACCTATAACATTGCTAACAAGAGAATTAACAGAAGCACTAAACGACCACACATGTATCATTAATAACAAATACAGGCTGCGAATAATATTGGAAATGGCGAGTGGGCGTTCACCGGTTTGTTCGATTACAAGAAAAAACAAGAACCACGCTGAGAGTGAAACAAAGTTTTGCAGCATTATAAAAACAGAAATATTCCAGGTTTGCCTGATGATTTCTTTATCGAAAGGTGGCAACCGGAAAATATGGTACTTAAGGTTTGAACGATCGGGCAAAGTTGCTGAAACAAAAAATAATACCGAAACGCCTTCGGCAATAACAGAAGCAAGTGCAGCTCCCTGAATACCCATTTCGGGGAAACCCCAATTACCAAAAATCAATGCGTAATCGAGCAAAATATTTACAATTGCCATAATTCCTGCGCTCCAACCCAGCAATCCGGTTTTAGTGATTCCTACAAAATAAGCTCTAAAAGCTACATTGGTAAAGGCAAACAGAATTCCCCAAATCCTGTAATCCAAATAGTGAATGGAGGTACGAAAAATAGCTTCTGAGCTAATAAAATATCCCAAAAACTTAGGTGATAGCCACAGGGTTAAAACAACAATTGCAACACTAAAAACCACAAATATGTAGAGTGTATGATCGAAGATTTTGCCAATTTGAGTAAAATTCTTTTCACCATTGCGACGAGCCATCAGAATTTGAGCTCCTGTACCAAACCCAAATCCCAGCATAAAAATGGCGTGATAGAACAATCCGCCTATGGCTGAGGCTCCCAGCTCAACCTCGCCTACCCTGCCCAGAAATGCAGTATCTACCACAGTGATAATATTCTGTGCCAGCAGACTCAGGATAATGGGATAGGAAATTTTCCAGATATTGCGGTATGACGG
>JAOZRY010000521.1 GCA_029939965.1 Bacteroidales bacterium
TTTTTTATGGATGCAAAAGTAAGAAAATCTATTAATCGCGATTCGCGAATCGCGAATACTTTATGTATTGGGCAATGCAAACCTGGCTTTTGCAAACCTTATAGATGAAATAGATGCGCAAAAAATCAGCAAAACCCGAAAAAACCTTTTGGAATATTGCAAGCTGGACACACTTGCTATGGTGGAGATTTTGAAAGTATTGGGAAAAGAACAAATACAGTTATAGTAAAGATATAAGCGGGGCAGCGATAAGGTTCGCTGAAACCAAATTAACAGGTCGAATAAATCACGATCTTTTGGAGATACCCCGATTTTTTATAATTAGGCTCTTAAAAAGCCACTAACGCTAACATGTTAACGATGTTTGTTTTCCCGCTATGCGGTTTCAATAATAAATCGTAAATCATAAATCGTAAATCGTAAATCGTAAATCAATGTAGCTCCTTAGTCATGTCTCAATGCTTCGATGGGATCGAGTTTGGCTGCTTTGGTGGCCGGAATAATTCCGGAGAGCAGTGCTACCATAAAACATAAAACAACGCCAATTACTATCCAAACCCAGGGAATAATAAAACCGGTTTCAGTAAAAAATGAAACCAGGTTGCCTGCCAAAATCCCGAGAATGATTCCGAATATTCCACCCAATTGACCAACTACAATAGCCTCAACCAGAAATTGATTTCTGATAGTAAGCTTGTTTGCGCCCAGCGATTTGCGGATTCCTATTTCGCGGGTACGTTCCGAAACTGAAACAAGCATGATGTTCATCAAACCAATGGCAGCACCAAATAAAGTGATAAAGCCAATAATTAGTGCAGCAGATTTTATACTCTTTGTGTTTTCGGCCAGCATTTTCAGGAGCTGATCGCTTTTGGTAACATCAAAATCATCTTCTTCGGCAAGTTTATTTTGCCTTATTACCCTAAACAAACCTGTGGCTTCGCCTAATGCTGCATCAACACTTTGTGGATTTGCAGGCATTACGTTAATGGCAAACGACATATTTGGCCTCGAAAAATACTGACGTACATTGGTGATAGGCAATAATATCTGGCGGTCGGGAGTAAATCCCATACCCGTTCCTTTTTCCTCTATTACTCCAATAACCTTATACTTGCCTGCGCCAATCGAAATGATTTTCCCCAATGGATCCTGATTGTTTTTGAATAAACCTTTTGCAATTTCACTTCCGATGATGGCTACATGTGAACCATAAAAAACTTCGTGCTCACTAAAAGTTCTTCCTTTCGCAATTTCATTCCCCGAAGTGGTCATATAGTTTTCATCGGTTCCAATAATCTGGCAATTCGGGTTGGTTTTTTCGGATTCGTACTTTATTGTTGCCGTCCAGGATGCATTTGAATAAACCGACACAGTTGCCGGAAAGTTATACTGTTTTTTAAATTCGGTTGCCTGCCTGAATTTTATTGGCTCATAGTATTTTGCCCGTTGTGAGTTATGACCCATTTGTACGCGCATGGTGCGGTTTTTTATGGTAAAAGTGTTCGATCCCATCATCATGAGGTTTTCGGCGAAACTTTTTTCGAGGGCATCTATTGCCGTGGAAATGCCCACCAGAGCCATAATCCCAAAAGCAATAATCGAAACGGTGAGGATGGTGCGAAGCAAGCTGCCCCTGATGGCACTTAGCGAGATTCGGATGTTTTCTATTATTACATGTTTTTTTGTCATTTGATAATCGAATTCATTTGTTGGGTGAAGATAAATACTTTTAACGAAAGCAATGTATTAATGTTTGTTATTGTCGATATTTTCTTGATTGTGTTTCCATCGCCTGTGCGACCATAGCCAGTACTGAGGCCTTTGTTTTATTCCCTCTTCAATTTTTCTTACATATTTTTCAATAATCTCTTTTTCGCTAAATATTTTGGGGTCTTCCACAAGCATCGAAAAAGTTGTTTCATAATTTCCCCGATTAATTTTATTGATTTGCATAAAAACAACCGGACAGTTAAATTTTTTAGAAACCTTTGCCGGGCCTGAATAGAAAGGCGTTTCGCGGTTCATAAAGTCAATCCAAAAGGGGTAATTTTGTGGTGGTGTTTGATCGGCCAAAAACCATGTAATTATTTTTTGCCCTGCTCTGTTTTCGGTTAATATGGATTTGTAAATATTATTCATCGAAATCATTTCCGCTCCATTAGCATACTTCATTCGCAAATTTTTAATCATTCGATCAAAGTTTTCATCTACGAGCGGTTTGTATATAGCCATGAATTTATGTTTGGTTTTGGATTGTGCATCAATCATCCACTCCCAGTTTCCATAATGCCCCGAAACCAAAACCACACTTTTGTTTTCATCAAACAAATCGTTAAGCAGTTCAATATTCCTGAAGCGAAATCTACGATTTAGTTCCGCTTTGCTTATATGGAGAATTTTAGCAGATTCGATTAAATTATCACAAAAATGTATGTAGAATTTTTTAGCAATTTCATCAATCTCCTTTTTTTCTTTTTCAGGAAAAGCAAATCTCAGATTTTCATAAATTACATTTTTTCGATAGCCGATCAAATGAAAAATGATATAAAACAAAAGGTCGGAAAATAGATAGAGAACCCTAAGGGGGAGGAATGTTACAACCCAAAGCAAAGCATAAACCAGATAAAATCCTGCTATATTCATAATGCTTTTTGCAAAATGGTGATCAATTTTGGTGGTTTATTTATTCAGTTGTCAGAGTTTTGCCCCAAAGGCCAAATCTCCTGCATCACCAAGCCCCGGAACTATATACGCCTGGGCGGTTAGTTCATCGTCGATGGCACCAACCCATATAGTTGCATCACTACTCGATATGTTTCTTTTTAAGTAGTTAATGCCCTCCTGGCTGGCAATAATAGCTGCTAAATGTGTATGGTCAGGCTTGTCGTTTGCAATCAGTTCCTTGTAAGACAGATACATCGAATATCCGGTAGCAAGCATGGGATCGGAAAGTAAAAGGATTTTGTTTTCGAGAACCGGCTTCGAAACATATTCGATTTCAACATTAAAAGTCCCGTCTTTATGGTGCTTGCGGTAAGAAGAAACAAATGCATTTTCCGATTTATCAAAAAAATCGAGGAAGCCCTGATGAAATGGCAAACCGGCTCGCAAAATCGTTGCCAGCACCGGATGGTTTTTTATTACCGGTACTTCGGCACTTCCCAGCGGTGTGGTTATCTCTTTGTTTTCGTAC
>JAOZRY010000522.1 GCA_029939965.1 Bacteroidales bacterium
GGAACAAAACAAAAAGAATACCTAGATCAGTACAAAGATCATTTAAACCATATTCTTACTTCTGAGTTTTGAAATATCCTTCCATCTCTGAATATACAGCAATAGTACAAATGATAAAATATAAAAAAGCCAGCTTATAACAAAAAATATAGTGCATTTGGCAAATTGTACTAATAATGAAGATGATAGCAATAAATAAAATTAATCATAACTTGAAAATAAAGCGTTTCAAAATGCCAAACGCACCATATTCAAACCGTTAATAGTTGATTTACCCGCTAAGGGCTTGCGAAGTCTTTAAAACCAGGAGTTTACTTTTGTAAATGACCGGGTTTAAAGCCGGGCTTAACGAAGAAACCTGGTATTATGGCCAAACTAAATAGGATTGGTTAATAAACACCTTTGTTAACGAAACCTTAAACACAGGTTAAGGAAAAGTTAAAGTATTCATCATGCTGTTATAAATGCGTAATTTTGAGCCATGAATCGCAGAACAATTGTAGGGATTATATTATTAATGAGCATTTCGCTAATAGGTATTATTGCTGTTCAGGTGTTTTGGATCAAAAATGCAATAGATGTAAAAATCCAACAATTTGACCAATCGGTAAATGATGCCATGAATCATGTGGTGAACCGACTTGAAAAAAATGAAAATCTCATTGTACTTTCCGAGCAGATTAATGATGTAAATCATCATATTGAATTCAAGTTTCAGGGGCTCGATTCGATTATGAATTACAATTATACTTTTTTCGACTCGATGGGTGAACGGATAAAGCGATACGAAAGCGGCAATCAAACCCTGAAATGGTTAGAGGAGGATTATCAGAACCGATACGAAATGTACACATGGATCGATTCGATGGGGTCGAATGTGGAATTTGGCATAACCATCCCTCTGGGCATGGAACCCGAAACCAAAATGGAGCCGGATCAGGATCGCGAGCCTTTTGAGCTCGAATACGATGATGTATATATTCTTTCTGATTCTATAGATGCTTCAAAATTTGTGATACAAGCCGAATCGCGAATAAATCTCAAAATGAACAAGCTTACCAATATGCTTAACCAAATGGTGGTGGAAGTTGATGCTTTTGCAGCTCCTATTTCTCAACGCATTAATCCTGTGTATCTCGAAAAACTAATCCGAAAAGAACTCATTAATAGCGGTATTTTATTGCCATTCGAATTTGCTGTGGTATCCGGGATTGGTGATGAACTGATACCTGTAAAATCTAACAACTTTAACCAAGAAGAACTAAACACGCAATACCGTGTAAACCTGTTTCCCAACGACATTTTCGACATGCCCAATTATCTGTTACTCTCTTTTCCGCAAGTTTCATCTCATCTATACAAATCAATTATCTTGTTACTGCTTGGTTCTATTATTTTTACCCTAATTATTATCATCACTTTTTCGGTAACAATGTGGGTAATTGTACAGCAAAAGAAAACTTCGGAAATCAAATCAGACTTTATCAACAACATGACACATGAGTTTAAAACCCCAATTGCCACCATATCCCTCGCGGTTGATTCCATCGATAATCCAAAAATATTGAGCCTGCCCAACAAAGTCAAATACTTTACCGGCATCATTCGCAACGAAAACCACAGGATGAATAAACAGGTAGAAAACGTGTTGCAGATGGCCTTGATAGATAAAAAAGATTTTGATTTACGCATACGCCAGATAAATATACACGAGGTTATACAACGGGCTGCTGATCATTTTGAGCTGCAAATTGATAAGAAAAACGGTAAATTGGAGCTTCATCTCGATGCAGAAAACCCGGTAATCAACAACGATGAAATACATTTTTACAACATCATCAACAACTTAATCGACAACGCACTTAAATATAGCAACGAAGAACCTGAAATTATAATTAAAACGAAAAACACAAACGGCGGGATAATAATTTCGGTTGTGGATAATGGAATAGGGATTAGCAAAGAAGCTCAAAATAAAATATTTGATAAATTCTTTAGAGTTTCAACAGGCAACATCCACAATGTTAAGGGCTTTGGATTGGGGTTGAGTTATGTAAAGGCCTTATTACTTACTTTTGATGGTGATATAAATGTGGAAAGTGAACCAGGGAAAGGGAGCACATTTGATGTATTTTTGCCTTTTGGAACTGTGGGTAGAAAGTAGTGGCAAGGGGATGGAAAACAGGAATTTGTAAACTTTGCAATCCGTAAACAATTAATAATTATGACAAGAAAAATCCGTATTTTCATGGTAGAGGATGATCACAATTTTGGAGCGGTACTCAAATCCTACCTCGAAATTCATGACTATGTTGTGTACTGGGTTGATGATGGAAAACATGCCGTAAAAGAATACCGATCGGATGATTTTGATATTTGTATTTTGGATGTAATGTTACCAAATGTGGATGGTTTCCAGATTGCGAAAGAAATCCGTTTTGTAGATAAAAATATACCGCTCATATTCCTCACTGCCAAAACTCTGAAAGAAGATGTACTAAAAGGGTTCAGCCTTGGTGCCGACGATTACATTACCAAACCCTTCGATTCGGAAGTGCTTCTTTGTAAGATAAGAGCAATACTAAAACGAAACGAAACACCGGCAGACCATCAGGAGGAAAAAGATGAACTGGAAATTGGGAAATACACCTTCAATTATCCCCACAGAATATTAAGCATTGCTGAAAACAAACAAAAACTTTCGCCCCGCGAAGCAGAACTTCTTCGTTTGCTCTGCCTCAAAATGAACGATATACTTCCACGCGAGATGGCTTTAAAAAAAATATGGGGCGAAGACAATTATTTCACTACCCGAAGCATGGATGTATTTATCACCAAATTAAGGAAATACTTCAAAGAAGATCCAACCATCGAAATTTCCAATATCCACGGAAGCGGTTTCAAACTCACCAGAAATTAGTGATAAGATAATCGTAACAAGACAATTGGAGAGGTTGAATGAAATTGGCTGACGTATAAATTCAAAAACCCTCACCTTATCTCTATAAGTCAATCTGTTAAATTTCTAATCAATCTAAATAAAAACCAATTTCTAACTTCAAACATCTAACTTCTATCTCTCCGCCCTTAGTTTTTTTTGGGCGGCTACGGGCTTTCCGTTTGTAGTTGCCTTGTGCCCGCTGGTTTTTTGTAGGTGGTGCGGGGGCTTCCTTCGTCAGCCGCCACCCACCAAC
>JAOZRY010000053.1:0-7439 GCA_029939965.1 Bacteroidales bacterium
ATTTAATTTCAAATTCTGTTCGTTTTACTGTCCCAAGAATGCCATATCGTTGGTCAAGATGTTCCTCAAATGTTGTTGTATTATTCATTTCCCCCTCCTTTTTTTAATTCAAAATATTCCTTTTTTATTCTTAATGCTTTCTTGATTTCATTTTTAGGTGTCTTTCTTGATTTCTTTTGAAATCCATTGAAAAGAACAACAACCTTTCCCTCATCAAAGCAACAGAATATTCGGTAAATATTATTTTCAAATTCGATCCTTATTTCGAATAGACCGTCTGTTCCTTCTATATATTGAAAAAACTTCCCCGGTATTCTTTCAGCTCTTGTTACTAAATAGAGGACATAGTCAATTTTGTCTTTAACTTTATTGGGTTGGCTGTCAAAGAATTTCTTGTAATAATACTTGAAATATATTAATTGCCTTTGTATTTCCATTGTGCAAAGTTAACGAATAATGGAACAATAGTCATGCTTTTTTAATAAAATTGTTTATAGCTTAAGGTGTTGGTTTTAATAAGCCGTAACTGTTTATAGAGTCTGGGATTGTTAATTTGCAAATATCCAAAAAAAAAGGGTCTCCCTACCAGAAGGCAGATCAACCCTTTTTGAAAATGAAAAAGCTACAAGTTGTTTACGTGTTCAGGTTAAAAAGCAAATACTTGGCCAATATTTGGGGGAAATAGCTGTCAGACAGTTTAAGCTAAAAATCAAATACATAATGCATGATTTTAGTATGTAATTTAAAGGATAACTGTCTGACAGCTTTTTATACCGGACTTATTTTTGAATGATGAACTTCCTGGTAGTTATACTTTGCCGGTCCCTCAGCGAAAGAAAATATACCCCGGCAGGAAGCCCGGTCAGGTTGTATCCGTCCGGGTTACAAGGTTCTGCATTAATTTGATCCCTCAAAATGATTTGCCCCTGCGAATTGGCGATAATGATTTCAGCAAAAGGCACGTCCCCATAAAAACTCAATTGTATGTTTCCATTTGTAGGGTTTGGGGAGATGTTAAAGTCAACAGTTTGTACCTCCTCATCAACGCCAAGTGTAATCAGGTCTATCGACATTATCGCCGAAAGCCCGTTAACCACAAAAGTTCCCTGTTCAGGCATATTGCCATCAAAAGCCACCGCCAGGTCATACACTTTGTCTTCGTCTGGTCTGTAGAGTTTAAAGGCCATTGCTTCGCCGGCAACCATGCCATCCACGGCCTCTGTGCTAAAATCGTCCCCGAAAACAACGAGGGCCGTTGGCAGCAGATCAATTTGAACCTCTCCTGTACAAAGCCCCTC
This sequence comes from Bacteroidales bacterium, assembly GCA_029939965.1. Taxonomy (GTDB): domain Bacteria; phylum Bacteroidota; class Bacteroidia; order Bacteroidales; family 4484-276; genus SABY01. The sequence continues at coordinate 1,299 of JAOZRY010000053.1, forward strand.
GGTATTAAAAACCCCGATGACATCACCAGTTAACAGGTTTGTATTTGCTGTTTCCAAAATGGCAACGGTGTGGGACGATCCGGTTTGTGCGGGGTCGTTCCAGGGGGTATCAAGCTCAGGCTTGCCCCCATTCTGTGTGCCGCTGCCATCACATCCGGCGAAACTGAGATACACTTCGCCAATAGATTTTACTTCATAGGATTTTCCGGGGTTGACAGTTTGCAGGGTGTTAATCCCCAGCTCCGGCCAATATACCCCGGTGCCAGCTACTTCTTTTACAATTACAAGTTCGTTTTCATCATAATAAAATATATCCTCAACATTTTGCCCACAATTGCTCCACACCGGGACAATATTCCATCCAATCGGTAAACTCAGGCTGCTTAACGTGATCTCACTTCCGGGAAAACTGAAGGCTTCATCCTGGCCCATCTTAATTTTATAACCTTGCTGATAATCCCAATCGCCCAATGTATTGATGTTTTGTCCCGGCCAGAAAATGCCGTTGCTACCAATTAAAATCTCCACATCATCAATAATTGGGGCAAAAATGTTTTCAATGTTGGGGTTGTTGGGGATGAGGTAGGATGAAATACCGCTCCAGCCTGCGTTAACAACAAATTCCTGTTGCAATGCGCCCGAAATATAAATAGTTGAGATATTGCCAGGGTTCGATTCCCCCTCATCATAAACTGCCGTTACATAATAAACATGCCCTCCCGGTGTGGGAGACATCACCGTGTAGCTTTCAGGGCCAACCAGTGAAATATTGATTTTTTCGCCAAAGTCGTACACATTGTAGCCCAGCAGCCCTTTTTGCTGTGGTGCGCCCCAGGTTAAAACAACCTCCCCCGAAACTAATTCTGTCTCCAGGTTTTGTGGTGGATTAGGTGCTGAGTTTGAAATATTCATGTGCGCCGGAATGGTAAATTGTGGTTGTTCCGGGTCGTTGGTATTAAAAATAATATTTGCGTAATAGTCCCCTATTGAATATCCGGATGAAAGAAACCCGACCTCTAAAAGGTCAAACTCCCCGGGCTGGATGCTGCCTGATTTCTGTACAGTGTTGATCCAATTTACACCGGGATTGTAAAATTGTACTGCAAGGCCGTCTTCGAGGTAAAATTCGTTGTATGCCACCTGTAGGCCATCGTTGCCGTTTTCGTTTTCAATCCCTATTGTGCACGAGTTGGTTACGAACAAACCGGGAGTATGGTCGAGGTACTGGATTTTTATCGAACCATTTTTATAAAGAAACACCTCGGCATCTATTGTATATCGCTGCGATAGTACACCGTTTTGCGCGTAATCTTTAAACTGGATTATTGTATAATCTTCAAACTGCTGGTAAAAAACCTGGCCACCTGTTTTTTTCTGTAGGTCGTCCCAGCACCAGGCAATGAAGTTGTTGTTGCCATCAGCGATTGGGATTGGTGAGTTGATGGGATTGGAAAAAGAGCCGTCAAAAGTAATCAGGCCATTTGAAGATATGTAAAACTCATCGTAATAGTTATCGTAAAACGGGAATGAAAACCCTGTGGAAAACGGCCCTACATAATTATCGTTGGCAATGCCGGTAATTTCCGTGCCTGTTTCCGAAATATCGATATAATCGAACACAGGGCCGCCGGGATCAAAGTTGTCCATAAACAGATAACCAAAATCATCAGGCCCACCATCTTTTGATGGCGTGGCATCAGGGTCGTGCCTGAAGGAAATATCCCAGTTTAACGGAATTGTGCCCTCATTTGAAATTTTCAGCAGATATGTTGCCTGGTCATCGGGTTTAATTTCGATATCGAACTGATCTGTATTTGCTAAAAATTCAGCGATTCCCCATGAAACGAAATCTGTTTCCGGCGAGGATTCCCCGCCTGTTAACTGTGCCGTTACCCTGTAAGTGTAATTTCCATATCCCGGAAGGTTTTCCGAAAATTCCAAACTGGAAGTAGTGCCGATCAACTCATTGTCCCTGTAAATATTAAAATGCAGCAACCCCGACATGTTGTCCATATCCCAGGTAAGATGTGCAGTTCCGTTGTCCCAGTCAATAATTTCAGCCTCGAAGTTTTTGGGTCTGTTAAAAGGATTTTCGTTAAACGGGCTGGTAACAGTGCGGCAAAACCCTTCCCTGAAATCTGCCCATACTGGATATACTTTCCCGTGTGAAGCGCTTACACCAATTTTGTGGGATAGAAAAACACCATTTATGGTGATGAGGTCGTCAAAATCAAAAGCAACATCGCTAATTTTAAAATCGGTAAATGTGAGGCCGCCATCATAGCTGATAGAAGCATAAACTTCAGCCATATCGGAAGCAACATTTCTGTCGTCATAATAAATTATTGTTACGGTCCCGGTTTCTGGGTCGCAGGTAATTGCCGGAAAGAGGTGTTCTTTTCCTAAGCTGCCCGGGTCCTGGTTTACCTTCACAGGCTGGGTCCATGTGCCTCCATGAGAATCGGAGGCAATCATATAAATATCAATATCCTGGCCGGTGTTGATGCCGGGTATGCCAATATTGGCCCAGGCTACATAAATCCTTCCATCGTAAGGGCCGCCGCTGATGTCAACGGCCATTGCAGGCGCCGAATTTAGATCGATCCCTTTCGGGCTAAAATACCCTGTAGTTCCCAGGATGTTATCACAAATAACAAAATTGGCCCCAAAATTATTTCCACCATCAAACGACCGGCAAAAACCGATTTCAGTTTCAGGTGAGGTGCCCGAAAAATCATGGTTCGACCAACAAGAATAAACCTCGCCAAAAGGGCCGGTCTGTATCACCGGCCATTGTTCGTTAACTGCACCCTGAGTCTCCGGTACGCTCAAAACCCTGGAATTTTCCCATTCGGTGCCACCATTGACCGAACGGCTAAATTCGATGGAATAATATATGGTTTCGATACCAACATATCGCCAGGCTGCGTAAACATTCCCTTCGTACATACTTCTTTCGCTGTTGTCAATCCACAAATGGTTTTGTGCAAGGGATTTCAAATTTCCGGGGGCCTGCTTTATGGTTATATCGTTCCAGGTAACCCCCTGGTCGTCCGACCAGGAAACAATCTGCGATTGCTGAGTATTAGTGTAACCTGTAAAAAACCTCCCATCACGGTTTATTTGCGGGGCTGGGCAACTATTGGTAGTAGCTTTGTCGTTTACGGCACTTTCTGTCCACGACCCACCATCGTTGGCCGAATAAATGGTTTGTCCGTTGGTGATTTCCCATACCCATATACTTCCCTGGTTATAAAGATCATATTTAACATTGGTGTTTAAAATTTGGTTTTCATCCCAGGGGTTTACAAATACCGCAGGGTTAAACTGCGCAATGTTAAGCTCGGTAGAAAGCGGGTAATCCGTGCTGTTGACAGGCTGGGCCGTGATTTTGGCCTGAAAAAATACTACTGCAAAAATTGCAAGAATGGTTGTGATTTTTTTCATGATAAATTAGTTTAAGTTTAAAAATGATTTTGTTATTGGTATGCCGTTTTCTGGAAAAGTAACCCTCTGGGGAATAAAAAATATTATCAATTTATTTCAAGGATTTTTTATATTTGTGGGCTTATTAATTACCCTATGGGCCTTAAAGCAAAAAAAACAATTAATCCATCACACCTTATCTTTCTCTTAGGGGGCCACGACCTTGAGATGGTTGAAATTAGAAATATCCTGGAATACAAAGGGGTAAGCTTTCACGACAACAACAAATCGAATAACCTGAAATTAAACAAATAACTATGGTAAAATATCTTTATGGATTTACAACACACAGCATTCAAAGCTATATTTTTCAAACTAATAAATTGAAAGAAATAGCCGGTGCCAGCGAACTTGTTGAACAAGTATGCACTGAGAAGTTTGAAGGAATTATTAAGGGATCCACTTTGAAGAAGGAAGGATATAAGTTGGAAACGGATAAATATGCAATTCGATTTGCAGCCGGAAACATCAGGTATCTGTTTCAAAGTGAAGAAAATTGCAAGGAGGTCGTTCTGAAATTCCCAAAACTGGTTCTTGAAACTGCCCCCGGAATATCAATCAGCCAGGCTGTTGTAGAATGTGAAAGTGAACCATCATTTGAGGATTTTGAAGAGCTTGAAAAGCGATTGTCTTATCAGCGAAACAATCCTATACGACCAATGGATTTGGGTTATATTGCCGTAAACCGATCAAGAAGAACAGGCTTACCAACTGTGGAAAAAAAGAAATCATCTGGCGAAACCGAATTTCTTGATAACGCAACTAAACACAAACAAAATGTGATTGATAAAAAATCATCAAATCGTGTCAATCAAGCTTTTTTTGGAAATGAAGTTGAAGACAAAAATGTTCCCATTGATATTGAAAAGATTGTTTCTTCAAAAAGCCCTGATTACAGTTGGCTTGCTGTAATCCATGCCGATGGGAATAACATGGGCATGGCACTTCAAAACCTGAAAAATGAAATTACTAAAGATGAAAGTTATAGCACAGTTTCCAGAAAATTTTCAGGGATAATAGACAAATCGACAAAAGCTGCTGCTCAAAAAGCTTTTGAAGATACAATGAAAGATGAAGAACCCGGAGATTCTGACATAGTCCCATTCCGTCCTATTATTGTTGGAGGGGACGATCTTACAATTATTTGCCGGGCCGACCTTGCTTTAAAGTTTACACAGGTTTATCTTGAAGAGTTTGAAAAACAAACAATAAAGAATTTCAAAGATGCCAAGCTCACGACTTTATCTGCCGGTCTTTCTGCTTGCGCCGGGATTGCTTTTGTAAAGATGAATTACCCTTTTCATTATGCTATTAATTTAGCCGAGACTTTGTGCGCTCACGCTAAAAAGATTTCAAAAGCAAAACATAAAGAAAAAACTGTTACCCCGTCATGCCTGATGTTTCACAAAGTGCAGGACAGCTTTGTAGAGAAATTTGATGAAATTATCGACCGTGAACTAACAGCAGAAGCCTCAAAATACCGGTTCGATTTTGGGCCTTATTATATCGATAAAGACAAAAAAGATCATTCAATAAAAAAGCTCATTTATAGCGTAGATAAATTTGAAGGCAAGGAGGGGAACGCAATAAAATCGAACTTACGCTTATGGCTCTCCGATTTGCACAAAAACAAAGGACTTGCCAAACAACGTATGGAGCGGCTACTTTCGGTTGGAAATGAAGCTATTCTAAATAAGCTGGGATTAATAACCAACAAAGGGATTGTTGACGGAAAATCTCCGGTTTACGACTGGCTTACAATTTTATCAATTAAATAAAAACAGAAACTATGACAACGATTAAATACACAATCACCTTTTTTTCTGAATGGCACACCGGATCGGGTTTGACCTCGGGCAGCGATTTAAACTCATTGGTTATAAAAGATAAAAACAAACTGCCTGTTATTCCGGGGCGCACATTAAAAGGATTGTTCCGGGAAGCTGCCGAAGATTTAGCTGAGTTAAAAAATTGTGATCAGGCTCTTGATGATCAGATTCTTGTTAATCAGATTTTTGGTATTGGTGATGATAAAAACAAAGACCAAGCGGATTTAGATGAGTCAGATGAAAAAAGCCTTGCCAGCGAAAGTGATTGCTTTTTTACCAATGCAACAATTCCTGTTGAGCTTTCGGATGCAGTTTTAGATGAACAGCTCACACCACATTTCTACCGTTCGTTTGCATCAACTGCCATTGAAAAAAACGGAATAGCAAAATCACATTCGCTCCGCACTATGGAAACAACCATACCATGCACACTTGAAGCAGAAATATACAATGTGCCCGAAGATGGCAAAACCCTGATAGGGAATTGTGCAAAGTGGATAAAACGTTTGGGGCAAAACCGTAACCGTGGGTTGGGACGTTGCCAGTTTGAAATTATTAAAAAGGAGGGTTGAAATGAAAACAATAAAATTCAAATGCACATTAAAGTCGGATATCATACTTAGCGAGTTTGCTGCCACCGATGGGATACAAAGAACTTTAGATTATATTCCCGGAAGTGTATTTTTAGGGATTGCCGCCCGAAGAATATACAAAGAAATGAATGATGAAACCATGCGTATTTTTCATAGTGGAGAAGTTAGGTTTGGCGATGCCCACCCTTTACAGGATGGAAAAAGGGCAATTCGGGTGCCTGCATCGTGGCATG
>JAOZRY010000053.1:7449-12049 GCA_029939965.1 Bacteroidales bacterium
GAGTCATTTTACTGAGCAGAAGCGCACGAGCACTGTAAAAAAAGGCGAGAGTTTAAAACACCAGGTTTATAATCATCACGACTTACCGAAAAAAGGGATTAAAGATGAAAACGGCAATCCGCAACAACCGAAGCAATGCAGGGGCGAGTTTGTTTTTAAAGCCAACAAAAATTATTTCGGTTTGATAGAACAGGAAAAAAACTTTGCCATAAAATCGGCCCACAACAAAGAAACCCGACGTTCGAAAGACCAAAGCATGTATGGGTATCAGTCGCTCGAAGCCGGTTCTGTTTTTTGCTTTCAGGTTGATTTTATTGATGATAGTGCAGAGGAATTAATAAATAAGGTGAAGGGTGCCCTAATTGGAAATGCCTCTGCCGGCCGCTCAAAAACTGCACAATACGGACAGGTTAAAATAAGCATGGGGGATTTTAATAATAGCTTTGAAGAGTACAGTTCCATAATTGAAGGCCATACTTTTCTGTATGCCGAAAGCCGTTTGTTATTTCTTGATGAATTTGGGCAACCCACAGCAAACCTTACCGGAGAGCTACTTGGAATGTCCGATGCCGTAATTGACTTGGCCAAAAGCCAGATACGGACTTTCCGTTATGCCCCTTACAATACCAAACGGCAATCGCGCGATGCCGACCGATATGGGATTGAAAAAGGAAGTGTGATTTGTTTGAAAAAGAAAATTGAACCTGATAAAATTCAAACAATCAAAAAAGGGATAGGCTTATACAAAAATGAAGGTTTCGGAAAAGTATTGATCAACCCCGAATTTCTATCGTCAGAAAATGAATTTGGCAAAGCGAAATTTTTATACAAAAAACCAAATTGTTCTGATGCTGAAAATAAGCAAAATGAAAATCCACACAAAGAGGTGAGTAATGATATTGCTAAAAATCCTGTATTCCGGTTTCTGCAAAATGCCAAAAAAGCCGAAGAGGATGAAACAGCAATTCTAAATCTGGTCAACAGTTTTGTTAATGATCATAAAGCTATTTTTCAAAAGGACGGTGAAAGCTTTTCCTCTCAATGGGGGACTATTCGGGTAAAAGCTATGCAGGCTAAAGATAAAGCAGCATTGTTTGATTCTCTTTTTTCGGAGGTAAAAAACAATGAAGGTTATCTTGTTAGTGGTGTGTCGGCCTCGAAATGGGAAGGAAAACGGATTAAAGTATTCAAAGATTTCTTTAATAAAAAAGAGACAAATATTAAAACCATAATCAACTTGGCTGCACAAATGGCCAAAGTTTGCCAAATAAAAGGAGGTGGAAAATGAACAATTTAACGCATCGTTACATGGCCCGGATTATTGTTGAGGCCGAAACACCACTAACAGTAGGTAGTGGCGAAAATAATATTCTCACAAATCAAATGGTTGTAACCGATATTAATGGGCTGCCCTACATTCCGGGCACTTCGTTGGCCGGGGTATTGCGCCATGCACTCGAACAGGAATTAACGGAACTTGAATTAAATAAAATCATGGGATTTCAGGGGGAAAGAAAAACAGAAGGCCCTGACGATGGACAAGGTTCAAGGCTTATTGTTTCTCACGCCCAGATGATTGGGCATGAAGGTATTCCTATTGATGGCATAACTAAAAATCAATTGGACGATCCATTTTACAAGCCTTTTCAAAATTTGCCTGTGCGCCAACATGTGCGCATTTCGCACAAGGGCACAAGCGAAGACAAAGGCAAGTTCGATGAACAGGTGGTTTATAAAGGAACCCGCTTCTGTTTTGAGTTGGAGCTTGTTTCCGATAGAAAAGAAGAAAGCAAATGGAAGAAAATGTTAGAACAATTTTACTCTCCGGCTTTTCGGATAGGCGGGGGCACACGAAAAGGGTTTGGCGAATTATCAATAATTGAATGCAAAACTGCCAGCCTTGATTTGTCAAATGAAGATGATTTGGATTTATATCTGGAAAAAACATCCAGCCTGAACGATGAATTTTGGAATAATAAAGAGGAAACCAATTCAATAGAAAACTCAGAAGATAATTGGATTACTTATAAACTCCATTTAAAGCCCGATGATTTCTTTCTGTTCAGCAGTGGGCTGGAAAGTGCCGATGCGAAAATGATACCTGTAACGGAAAAGATTGTAAAATGGGACAAACCCGATAATCCAGAATTCTCCGAAGAAAAAACACTTGTACCGGCAAGTTCGGTAAAAGGGGCATTGGCGCACCGGGTGGCTTTTTATTACAATAAACTTCATGGTTTGACTGCCGAAAAATTAAAAGAATCGAGTTCAATTAATGAAATTGTGAAAGGTGGTTTTTATGATTTCAGGAACAAAGCAAATGATAAATTTAACAGTGCCATTTACGAGGATCGATTAAAATTGGTAACTACTTACAATCCTGCTGTAAGGGCACTCTTTGGTTTTGCATTGGACGATGATAAAGATAATGGGGCAAAACGCGGCAATGCCATTTTTTCTGATGTGCATCTTGATAATGAACCAAAGAAGAAATTGCTCAACCATGTGGCTATCGACCGTTTTACAGGAGGAGCCATCGATGGGGCACTATTTAGCGAAGAAGTTGCAGGCAGCATGGAAAACCAGGAAAAACTGGACATAAAAATACTAGTACACAAAACGGCCTTTGAACATCCTAAAGTTAAGGAAGCCTTTGAATTGGCACTAAAAGACATTTGCACCGGTATGCTTCCACTTGGAGGCGGCACTATGCGTGGGCATGGTTGTTTTAATGGTATAATAATTAAAAATGGAAAGGAGCTAAAAAATGAAAAATAAAATAGATTTACAGAATATTGATCTCACCATAAATTATGAGGGTTATTTATGGTGGAGTAACAAAAAGAAACCAGATGTTTTACAGGAAAATTTATTAGCTTCATTGCCAGCCGAAAGTGATAATCCATTTATTATCGAAGGCAATTTATATGATGAAAAAAATAAACTATCATGCCTGATAAAATTTATTGATGGTAAGTATTTTGTTTATCGTTTTAATCTGAAAGAATTGGACAAAACAGAGTTCATCAAAAAAGAATATTTGCCCAACCGCTTTCCCAAAGAAATCGAAAAACTCTGCTTCCGCGAATATTGGAAACCTGAGAAAGATGAGTTTTGTGAAGACATGGATGTATTAAAACCGGCCATGACCGTTTTTGTTGGATTTAAAAAACAGGAGGAAAAGAAATGACACAATATATGAAAGCACCGTTTAACTTTGTTCCGCTAAACAACAAAGTATTTTTCCCTGATTGGGCCAGTCAGATTTCGCACGACATCCCATTTGAAGATGGCGAAAGCGGCACCATCGAACTGGAACTAACTGCAATGACCCCGATATTTGTGCGTAACGGACATACCCAAAAAGATGCCGATGAAAAAAACGAAAACTACACTTCATTCAGCAAAGATACTGATGGACGATATTTTATTCCTGCAACTTCGATAAAAGGAATGATCAGGAATGTGCTGGAAATAATGAGTTTTGGGAAGATGCGTTTTAAAGGTAAATACCCTCAAAAAGAAATCAAAGATATTGATTTGAAGAGTGATCCCTTTGTCTCAAAGCACCATTTATCTAATATTCCTGATTTATCTGATTGCATTTTAGGACATATTGATGGAGATGGAAACGGTGAGTCACTAAGGGGACGAGTTCATTTTTCTCATGCTTTTTGCACAAATCAGGAAAATGTCAGTGATTTGGATTTAAAGAAAATTACACTTGCAGGACCAAAGCCTTCCTACTATCCAATTTATATACAGCAAAATGAAGATAAGAAAAATAAAGGAAAAGTTTATCCCAAATATAAATCATATGAGGAAGGTTCATCTCTTAAGGGCTGGAAAAGATACCCTGTTCACAGTAATTTTGTTTTGCCAAAAGATAGTGTGTATAAATCTAAAAATGAGGAGGACAAACAGGCATCAAAATTTATAGCGATTGAAGGAGCCAAATTCAATTTAAAAATAAGGTTTCATAATTTAAAGAAGGCTGAAATAGGAGCATTGATTTCATCCATTACTTTCCATCAAACCGAAAAATGCTATCATTCAATTGGATCTGCAAAATCTTATGGATATGGAAAACTGGAAGTTGCTGATATAAAAATAAATAGTAAATTTTCGACTACTGACTATCTGAAAACTTTTGAAACCTCTTTTGTCCACAACGTAGAAAAAAAATTCGAAGGCTTTGATCTTGCTAAAAGTCAGGAAATAAAAGAATTAATTGTAATGGCACAAAACCAAAACAATAAGCAAGATGGTTTACTCGAATATATGTCGTTGGATAAAAAGGATTTTAAAAATGCAAAAGATAACAAAGAGTTCTTACAGAAATACAGTGTGCTTTCAGGTGTTGAATTAAAATCTCAAATTGGACAAAAACCTGCTACGCAAGAAGAACTGATTAAAATACAAGAACAATTGGAATTCGAACGTCTCGCTAAAATTGAGGAAAAACTAAAAGCTGAGGAAGAACAAATTGCCATAGAAAAACAAAAACAAAAAGAAAGCGAAGCTCTTCTTGCTGAAATTGCAAGAAAGAAAAAACAAGAGAAAGTTGAAGCGCAAAAAAGAAAAGAAAAACAAGTTGAAG
>JAOZRY010000523.1 GCA_029939965.1 Bacteroidales bacterium
GCCCCTAACTGCAAAAATCTCGTAGGTGTAATAACCTGAGAAATACTTGTTTCTAAATCATCGACTATTATATGCATTCGCCTAAACCAATTGTTGTATTGTATAAACCAAACGAAATATTAATAAACTTTAGTTTCTTTTTCAAATAGAATTGTCCTGCAAATAATTCTTTGCTATCTGAAAAACTTGCATCATTATCAACTATAACCCATAAGTCTTTAGTAGTTCCTAGATACTCACTCATTTCCAATAAGTCTTTCATACCTGTTGAACTTAATAATTTAATTGAAGCAGTCATACTTTTAGTGCTTGCAATTACATCAATAAATTTTTGACCATATCTGTTATATTTTATTTTACTTAAATCTTTTGAATCAAAAGACCAGTTAAAATCAATATTTCTTTCTGGCATTAGCATCAAGCCAATAAATACGCTCGATAGTTCAAAAACATTAGACAAATCTGTACCAGTTATGCGCCAAAATCGGTAATTAACAGCAGTTTCTAATAATGTAAAAGCTATGTCTTTGTTAACGTCTACCGATAGTGTCGAGGTGTAAGCAGGACTAGACCACTCATCTGTGCCATTTGCTTCTATGGTTAAATCACCATGACCCCAGCCCGATTGATAAGTTGATCTTACTGCAATCGAATCTACTGATTGAACAGAACCAAAATCAAATACTACAGAATCACTTGTTGCAGTTGATCTAAATACCTTAGAGCTAAATGGATGTTTTAAATTACTTAAAGGATAGCTAACATTTTCACTTGTACAACTAATATTTGTCACGTCTTGATTAACTAAATTATAATACAAAAATTTGATTTTATTTTCTATGCTAATACGTAACCTCCCTGTACTTGATCTCTGACTGCTCTTGCTATCTCTCTACCATCTATTTCTACTACTATCGGTTGATTACTTTGATTGCCACCCAAGTTATTAAATAAGTCAACTTGCTGCTCTTGGTTTAGCATTATCTCGCCCCCTGCCGCACCTATAAGTTGATTATCCTTAGAGCTAGGAGTGCCGCCTATTATTCCACCGCCTTGGAATGAAGGTGGCTTCATTGATGATACTTTTATTAGTTGGGTTGCGCCCATAACCCCTGCTGCTGTTGCTTGCATCCAACTTGCAGGAGGAGGCAATGTTGCTAGTGCCTGCATAACTGCCGCAGCGGTGTTTATAGGAATAGCCGCTAATGCTAATGCCTTAGTTAATCCAAATGTCTTTTTCCCTTGGGTAGCTGACAATGCTGATAACGCATTTAATAAACCGCCTGCAGCCGAGAAATGTTGTGCCCTTATTGCTAATTTCTTTTTTTCTTCTTCCTCTGTTATCTTAACAGTTTTTTCAGAGGATTTCTTTTGTATCGACTCCATGCCTTTAGTTTTTTTACTTTCTTCTTTTAGCAAAACTTTCGTTATGTTTTCTTTTCCTGTTTTTATAATATTTTTTAAATTTTCTAACGCTTCTTTTTCAGCATCTAATTCAAGATTTCTTTTGTTTTGTCTTTCGTCAAAATTTGCCTGCTCCTGATCTATTAATTCCTGCGCCAGCTCCATCTTTTTCATTATACTGTTTTTCATTTCTGCTGTAGCACCGTCTGATACGGCTTTATACATTTGCTTATCTAGTGCCGCCAGTTGATCTCTCATGCCGTCTATGCCACCAGTATCTACTATAGAATCTATTGCTGAACTTAATTCTCTGATCTTTTCTAAAAATGATAATGTTGCTACGGCTGCCGTTGCAGCCCCCTTAATAAATACAACTAGCCCGCTATTAACAAACTTAATTATTTCAGCCTTATTTTCTTGTAATGCTGTACCCATGCTATTAACAAATTTATTTAATTCTTTTATGCCTGATAATATCGCTGGATTTTTTGTGATTATATCGCCCATTTTTTCTTGAAGATCACCAAACGAATTAGATAATTGAGTCGATGCTCCACTATAAGTATTGATTTGTCCTGCCGCTGCTCCCCCAAACTTTTTGTTTAATTCTGTTAAAGCCTTGCTAAAAGTTTCGGCATTAGTCGCACCTTTTTTAATTATTAATCCATACCTAGAAAAAGAACCGACTTCACCTGCTGCAGCTTTACCTACTAGCGTGGCAGCCGCTGTCAAGTCTATGCCCAAAGCTGCACTCATATCTAGAGCCGCCTGAGTTGCTTTTTCTAAACCGTCCTGAGACAAATGCCCTAGTGACTGAATTAATGCAGCATTATTTAGAATTGCCTCATCACCATATTTTGACTGTTCTTGTAAACTAGATGCAAACTTTTGAAAGTCTAAACTTGCCTTTTCAGTGTATTGGCCACTTGCTTTTAGTGCTATATTTAGTTGATTGATAGCATCTTCTTGCACTTGTGAAGCTGCTACGCCTTCTCTTAAAGTATTAAATAATCCTCGTGCCCCTGCGCCTATTAAGCTAAAGCCTTTCGCCATTGCCATTGCGCCAAGATTACCTTTGAAACTAGCCCAAGCACCACTCATTGCTTTAACATCTTTCTTTACTTTCTTTGATGTTGTATCTGCTGATTTTGTGAACCTTTGAAGTGCCCTGATAGCTTGCTTTTCTTCTAGGGTTAAATCAATTTTTACTTGATCTGTCATTATTCAATTCCTTGATTTTCTGGTCAATAATATAAAAAGCATCTACTTGTTTTGGAGTTAAGTCGTTTACTCCGAAAACTAATCCAATACTTTTACCTTTTAAGAAGTAATCGTATTGCGATATATACTCTTCATACTCTTTTAGCTCTTCAATATCAGTCAAACCTTCTAAGCTATCTATATCAACATTATTAAACCAGAGGGAAGTTAGCTCCTCTAATCTTTTTTTTTATTGATAAACCCAAAAACTCTTTCCAATACTTTCTCTGCTATATTTCCCAAAACGTGACCATGCTCTGTTGACTCTCTTAATTCGTCCAGTGAATTAAAGCCTTCCGTTTTGGTTATAAACTTATCAATGTGATTAACGGTCTTGCCCTGTAGAATGAATAGATAACTTGTATCATCTTCATTCTTAATAGAGCCAAAACCAATCTCGCCCATTAACAAGATAGCCTCCCCATAATTCGGGAGGCGGTATTCTATACTTTTCTTTTCGTCTATTTTGTGAATCATAACCAACCCAAATAACCGTCTTTAACGGTGCTAGAAACAAAACCTTTTGC
>JAOZRY010000524.1 GCA_029939965.1 Bacteroidales bacterium
AAAGTACGGGGGATAGGCAGGCGGGACACCGAAATATCAGTGTACGGAAAATGCTGTAATGACTTCAAAAGCCTTGCATTAAAAACTAAAAAGTGAATCATATTGGATTGATAAAAAGCAATATTTTGTTGTCAATTCCCCGCATTACGGTTTTCAATAATAAATAGTAAATAATAAATCACAAATCATAAATCAAAAGATACCGGAATATGTCTATTTTTATTGCGAAAAATACTAAAACATGGATGAAGTAATTTTGATATTCACTTTATTAGCAGGTGCGATTATAGGATTTGTAGTAACTCGTATTATTTATCAGCATCAGATTAAAAGTTCGGGTGAGATTAAAAAATTGAATGTTAGACTTGAAAACTATAACATTGAGAACCGGATTCAGAAAGAACAACTTTCGATAAAGATGCATGAAATGGAATCTCTGAAAACTGATTTAAAAGAAAATCTGGTAAAGATTATGGAGCTTACCGGTAGTCTTTCATCAAAGGAGTCGGACAATAAAAATTTACAAGAAAAATTAGCTGAACAAAAGAAGGATATCAACGGAATTCGTGAGAAGTTTGTATATGAATTTAAGGCTCTGGCTAATGAAATACTTTCCAGAGAGAGGATGGTTTTTACTGAGCAAAACAAAACAAATCTTGATGCTGTTTTATTACCATTGGCCGAAAGAATTAAAGGGTTTGAAAAGAAAGTTGATGAGGTTTATAATTTGGAATCAAAAGAACGTTTTTCGTTGAAAGAGGAAGTTAAGCGATTGTCGGATTTGAATCAGCAAATTAGCAGGGACGCACAAAATCTTGTGTCGGCATTAAAAGGGCAATCCAAAACCCAGGGAGATTGGGGGGAGTTGATCCTGGAAAATATTCTGGAAAAGTCGGGATTAGTGAAAGGGCGAGAATTTATTACCCAAAAATCATACAAAGCCGAAGATGGTAAACGGTTACAACCCGATGTTGTGTTGACTCTTCCCGGTAAAAAAAATGTGGTGATCGACGCTAAAGTTTCCCTGACAGCCTACGAGATTTACGCTTCTGCCACCGGGGATGAGATTCAAAAAACCGCTGTTAAAAACCATTTGATCTCTGTAAAGAAACACATAGATGAGCTTGCAGCAAAGAATTATCAAATGATTTACCAGATCAATAGTCCCGGATTTGTAATTATGTTTATGCCCGTGGAACCGGCCTTTCTTATTGCCATAAAAAGCGATCCCGAACTTTGGAATTATGCATACCAAAAAGGAGTTCTGCTTGTTGGCCCTACAAATCTTGTTGCGACTTTAAAAATGGTAGCGAGTTTGTGGCAACAGGAATACCAAAACAAAAATGCAATGGAAATTGCTGCCGAGAGCGGAAAGCTATATGATAAATTTGTAGGTTTTGTGAAAGATATGGAAGACATTGGAGATAAAATAAACAGTACACAAATTAGCTACGATAAAGCCGTAAATAAACTTTCGACAGGTCGTGGAAACCTGATTTCGAAAGCTAATAAATTAAAAAAACTTGGGGCAAAAACTTCCGGAGAACTTCCGGAATCATTGCTTGAAAAGGATAAAGAGAGAATGCGACAAGGCGATAAGGCGACAATGCGATAAGGAGATAATGTGATAAGGAGAGAAGATGATGAGAAAGAGATCGAATCATTAAAACATTGAAGCATTAAATCATTTTAGCATTAAATCATTGAAGCATTAAATCATTTTAGCATTAAATCATTTTAGCATTAAATCATTTTAGCATTAAATCATTTTAGCATTGAACTATGAAAACACGAACCTACATACTGTTTTTAATAATATTTGTTGTTTCATCGTGTAAAACAGGAAACGAGATTACATACACAAATCTATCATACCTGTATAATCCCAATGTTGATTTGCAAATTTCTGGTATGCGCGTTTACCATAAAAACGACAGTATTTCGACGGTTTTTGTAAAATATTATACATCAGGATTTATGTATAAACAACCCGATGCAAAGGATTACTTTAGGGCTGATTACAAATTTTCATACCAACTATTCCAATCTTACGAAAGTAACAACATTATTAGTGAGGGGAGTTTTGTGCTGACGGATTCGTTGTATTATCAGAATGCGGTAACTTTAGAATTTGAATTTCCTATTAAGGCCCGGTTTCCCGGAAATTTTCTGCTCGAAGTGCGATTAACTGATTTGAATGCCGATGAATCAATATTATTTCCAAAAACAGTTTATAAAAACTCTGTAAATAATGCGCAAAACTTTTTACCCGTCGATGAGGTTGATAATGTAATTTATGATAATTGGATAAGCTGGAAAACTCAGTTTCGGATTTTGTGTAACAGCTTAGAAAATAGTGAGCTGTTAGTGGATTATTATAACAACGATTTTCCGGCTGCCCCGCCACCATTTTCACAGGCCCATGCCAACAAATACAAATACGACCCTGACGAGAGTTTTGCTGTAAAAATGGATAAAGATGAAAGTGAAAAAATGCAGTTTGCACAGGAAGGAATCTTTCATTTTCAGTGTACAAAGGAGGATCGTGAAGGTTTAACTTTGTTCAGATTTCATGATTATTACCCACAGGTGAGCAAACCCAGGCATTTAATCCCTCCATTGAGGTATCTTACCTCCAACAAAGAATTTAAACAGCTAATAAATGCAGCCGATCCAAAGCAAGCTGTTGATAGCTTTTGGGTTGCTACTGCCGGGAGCGAAGAAAGGGCTTTGGCACTGATTAAAAAATACTACAGCAGGGTTGAATATGCGAACCAATATTTTTCGTCGTACAAAGAAGGATGGAAAACCGATCGCGGGATGCTGTATATAATTTTTGGTGAACCGGCTACAGTTTATCGCCGCACAGATATCGAAACATGGGTTTATGGGGAGCAGGGAAATCGGGTGTTTTTAACTTTCGATTTTATTAAAGCTATCAATCTATTCACCGAAAACGATTATGAATTGCAACGTCAAACCGATTTCAAACAACAATGGTATAATGCAGTTTTGTATTGGAGGCAATAAGCCCTACCCCGGTCAAGCCGAAAAAGTGATTTGTTGATCAATAAATTAGTTACCGATTTTGAAGATAGTTTTTTTTGGGCGGCTACGGGCTTTCCGTTTGTAGTTGTTTCATTACAATCCCTAATCACCAATAACTACCTCATCAGCAAAAATCCAGCATG
>JAOZRY010000525.1 GCA_029939965.1 Bacteroidales bacterium
AATAATTAGTAAAGAAAAAGACATAGCTCTGGGAAAAAAAGACATAGCCTTGGAAGAAAAAGATAAAGAACTTAAACTTTTTAAATTACAATTTGCTAAATCATTAAAAAACAATGGGAAAACAATAGAAGAAATACAAAGGGAGACAAAATTATCAAAAAAAGAAATTGAAGAATTATAAGCAACATATATAATATGTTATTGCACACATAAAAGAAAAAAATGTGTATAAATCATCAGAAGAATTCCCAATGAACTGGGGTTATTGGGGAGGTATTAGAGAAGAAAAATGAAAAAGTTTAACGTTTTGGAACAAACAATTATCCTGAGAGACTAATTTATGATTTCAATTTATATGTAGGGGATGCAATCTGGTTATATGAGATGACCCCAATGATTGTGGATTCGATAAGATATAAGCTCATAAATGATGAAAACGGAGAAGTAATTAAAAATTTAATGATAGAATATTAGAAATACAAACCTAAAAGTGAAAAAGACTCATATTACTGTTTGTTATTGTTTATTATTGTTATTACACAATAGATCATACTTACTACTGTTAATTGATGTATTAACAAACAAAATATAAAAATGGACAAAAAAACAGGTATCATTTCGGTATTTGAGGTTTTTCAAAATCGCGAAGCATATTTCGAACAATTGAATAACAACAAAAACAGTGTTCGCGCCACGCTTTACCAGGCTCTCATCATTTTGGTTTTAGCATTTTTTTACGGGTTAATTATGGGGAGTTACAATAGCTTGCCACAAGCTCTCGTAACAGGAATAAAGGTTCCATTGCTTTTGTTGTTGGCACTTTCTATTTGTTTCCCGGCTTTTTACGTAATACAATACATGCTGGGTTCAAGGTTATCGCTGGTTCAAATGATCAGTACTGTGCTTTCAGGATTTGTGGTACTCACCACAATCATGGCTTCGTTTGCACCCATTGTAATATTTTTTATGATAACCGGAAACAACTACTCTTTCTTAAAGTTATTACACGTAGGAATCTTTGTCTTTTCGGGTATTTTCGGGATGTTTACCATTATCGAAGCACTTAAATTTTCGTGTGAAAAGAAAAATGTTTATCCTAAAATAGGTATCAACATTTTTAAAATATGGGTTATAATATTTGCATTTGTCGGGATGCAACTTGCCTGGAATCTCCGGCCATTTGTTGGTGATAAAAATTTACCTATGGAAATATTAAGACAGAAAGAAGGTAATTTTTATTTCGCGGTTTTCCAGGCGATGGGCGATTTAATGGGTGTAAATAAATCTTCGCAACCAAAAGTAAAACCAGAGCCAAAAGAGATTATTAAACAAAAGCCAGTACCTGATACTTTAATTAAAAACAAAAGTACTAATGAGCAGCCCGGAAAATGAGATAATGAACATTGAGGAAGTAGCTGAATATCTACGGCTAAAACCTCAAACCATTTATACATGGGCACAGGAAAAAAAGATTCCTGCAGCCAAATTAGGGAAAGAGTGGCGTTTCCGAAGGTCGGTCATCAACAAATGGTTCAATAAGCATATAGATGAGAAATTTAATGCGTTTTTGGATGAATAGAAAAAGCGGGGAATTGCAAATAAAAATGGCTCTAAATTTTGGTAATCTCCGAAAATTGGGGTTGTATTTGGCAAAATATTATGTGTTTTGAAAAAGTATTGTAAGGATTAATAAAGATTGTCAACCAATCTTATTCAATCTATCATCAATCTTTTTTCCGTCTCGTCCGGGTTAGCTAATAATAATCTGAAGTTTCTTAAAGGAAATCAGATTAAAAATTTACATTTCAAAACATTGACAATTACACTGTTTTGGATTTAAAGCAACACATAAACCTACCGGCTATTTCGCGCTGTTAATAAATAAAATAGGCCAATTCATTCTTTTTTATTCATTTTGTAGGCTTCCAAAATTTGAGAAACCATTGAATGATTGCTTTTCAGATATCAAGAAAAATTTAAACAAATCAAAAAAACAATTTTTATTGCTTTAAAACTTAATGGATAACGAGGAAACAAAAAAGCTGCTTGCAGAGGAGATTCAAGAAGAGCAAAGCTCTGAAAATGAAACATCTGATCATTCATCAGAAGGGCAATACAAAACCCTTGCACTGGAAGGAATGTATCAAAATTGGTTTCTCGATTACGCTTCCTATGTTATTCTTGCACGTGCCGTTCCTGATGTAATGGATGGGCTGAAACCCGTGCAACGACGTATATTACATGCTATGCGCGATATGGATGACGGCCGTTACAACAAGGTTGCCAACATTATTGGGCAAACCATGAAATTTCATCCACACGGCGATGCTTCCATTGGTGATGCCCTGGTACAATTAGGGCAAAAAGAATTATTGATTGATACGCAGGGAAACTGGGGAAATGTTCTTACCGGCGATAGGGCAGCGGCTCCACGATACATCGAGGCAAGGCTTTCGAAGTTTGCTTTGGATGTAGTATTTAACCCAAAAACAACATTGTGGCGCGATTCGTACGATGGACGAAACAAAGAGCCCATTACGTTACCTGTAAAATTCCCTCTTTTGCTCGCACAGGGAGTTGAAGGCATTGCTGTTACTCTGGCATCTAAAATTGTTCCTCATAATTTTAACGAACTTATCGATGCTTCAATTAAATATTTGCAAAAGGTTCCCTTTGAAATTTTACCTGATTTTCCTGGTGGAGGTTTTGGGGATTTTTCTAAATACAATAACGGTTTACGTGGCGGGAAAATAAGGGTTAGAGCCAAAATCCACCAAACAGATAAGAAAACATTAACAATTACAGAAATACCTTTCGGAACAACTACTTCAAGCCTGATCGTATCTATTGTATCTGCCAACGACAAAGGTAAAATCAAGATAAAAAAAATTGATGATAATACTGCCGCAAAGGTCGAAATTCTAATTCAATTAGCCACCGGAGTATCCCCCGACCAAACTATTGATGCGCTCTACGCTTTTACCAATTGTGAAATATCCATATCGCCTAATACCACAGTAATTTATAACGGGAAACCCCATTTTATGGGTGTAGATGAAATCCTGAGAATTTCTGCTGATCAAACGGTTCATTTGCTCAAAATGGAACTTGAAATCCATCAGGCTGAACTCGAAGAACAATGGCATTTTTCATCGCTGGAAAAGATTTTTATCGAAAAACGTAT
>JAOZRY010000526.1 GCA_029939965.1 Bacteroidales bacterium
ATAACCTGCCAATGAAATGGAAAATGCTAATTGATAATCCGCTAAACAAAAAACAGTTAAATTTTAAAACAGGAATAAGTTATTATGTTCCGAATAATGGAATTGAATGGATTAATACAATTGATATTGATGGGATTTCAAGTTTTGAAGAATTGGGGAATGAAATTATTAACACAAATTAAACTTCTTTTTGTGCTAATAATATAGTGATTTGTACCCCCGCACTACTCAAAGTCAAAGCATGTTATCATTAAGATGATTCTTACATCAGAACATTTTTTAGGCAGATATACATATAAAGTACTTTTTGATTATAATGAAAGACGCAATGAATTAACACAGAAACAATGGACAGATCAACAATACTTGAATCGCTAAAAAAACTAAAACGGGAGTTGGAAGGCGACATTTATACCGATAATGCTACCCGAATTCAATATGCCACAGATGCATCGGCATACCGCGAATTACCTATTGCAGTAGTCAGGCCGCGTAACAATGATGACATTAAAAAACTGGTGTTATTTGCAGGCAGGCACAAAACCTCCTTAATTCCGCGCGGTGCAGGTACATCATTAGCCGGGCAGGTTGTTGGAGATGGTATTGTGGTTGATGTTTCTAAATACCTGAACAATATAATCGAAATTAACCCCGAAGAAAAATGGGTTCGTGTAGAACCCGGAGTTGTTTTGGATGAGCTTAATATGAAGGTGGCCAAATACGGACTTTTTTTTAGTCCCGAAACATCCTCGGCCAACCGCTGCGTAATTGGAGGAATGGTTGGCAACAACTCATGTGGAGCGCATTCGCTGATTTATGGTAGCACCCGAGAGCATACCCTCGAAATAAATGTAATTTTAAGTGATGGATCAGAAGCAACATTCGGTGAGGTTTCCGGCAAAGATTTCGAATCAAAACAAAATGGCGATACTTTAGAAAATAAAGTTTACAGAAATATTGCAACTATTTTATCACTACCAAAAAACCGGGATGAAATTAATAAGGAGTATCCCGACCCAACCATCGAACGTAGAAACACAGGCTATGCTTTGGATTTGCTAATGGAATCGAACCCGTTTACTGAGAATGGAGAACCGTTTAATTTTTGCAAATTATTGGCCGGATCAGAAGGTACGCTGGCATTTACTACTTCTGTAAAACTAAACCTTACCCCTTTGCCACCAAAAACCAAAGGGCTTGTATGTGTACATTTTAAAAAACTGGAAGATGCTTTGCATGCAAATCTCATCGGATTGAAACATAAGCCCGGTGCCATCGAATTAATCGACAGCGTAATTCTTAAACAAACCAAAGATAATATTAGTCAAAGCAAAAATAGGTTTTTCCTGCAGGGCGATCCGGCAGCAATCCTTATTATCGAATTTGCACGCGAAACCAAAGAGGAGGTTTTAGACCTCATGGAGAAAATGGAAGCCGATATGCGTACCGCCGGCTATGGCTATCACTTTCCTCGTATTTTTGGTGCTGATATCCCCAAAGTTTGGGCTTTGCGAAAAGCCGGTCTTGGCTTACTTTCAAATATTCCGGGCGACAATAAACCGGTTTCGTTGGTAGAAGATACTACTGTTAACCCAAAAGTGCTGCCCGAATATATTGCTGAGTTTAAACAAATCCTAAATAATTACAACCTAACCGCCGTATATCATGCACATATCGCAACCGGTGAGTTACACCTTCGTCCGGTTTTAAACCTAAAGAAAACTGAGGATGTTGAGCTATTTTATAAAGTGGCATCAGATACTGCCAAACTTGTAAAAAAATATCGTGGGTCGCTCAGTGGCGAGCATGGCGATGGCCGACTACGTGGTGAATTTATCCCTTTGATGATTGGAGATCACAATTATAAACTATTGAAAGAGATTAAACAAACCTGGGATCCGGATAACATTTTTAATCCGGGAAAAATTATTGACACACCTCCAATGAAGTCGGGTTTGAGATATAAACCCGGTAGCCCGACAAAAGTGTTAGATACTATTTTCGATTTTTCGCAGGATCGGGGAATGATGCGGGCTGTAGAAAAATGTAATGGTTCGGCTGATTGCCGCAAAAGCGAATTGATAGGCGGATTGATGTGTCCGAGTTACATGGCCACTCACAACGAAAATGCTACTACCAGAGCCAGAGCCAACACACTTAGAGAGTTCCTTACAAATTCACCAAAAAAAAATCCCTTCGATCATTACGAAATATACCAGATAATGGACTTATGCCTTTCGTGCAAAGGTTGTAAGTCGGAGTGTCCGTCGAGTGTGGATATAACAAAATATAAAGCCGAATTTCTACAACACTATTACGATGAAAATGGTATTCCGCTTCGCACACGCACTATTGCCTACATTTCGCAACTCAACAAGCTGGGTATGATTGTGCCTGCAATTTCCAATTTCGTTTTCTCCAATAAAATTACTTCGGCTATAATTAAAAACATATTGGGATTTGCTCCCAAACGTAGTATTCCGTTGTTATACAAATATACGCTTCGCAAGTGGATGCAACGAAGTCTTCCGGATATAAACCCCAACGGCAATAGCATTGGAAAGGTGTATCTTTTTGTAGATGAGTTTACGGAATACAACGATACAGCAATCGGGATTAAAGCCGTTGAACTGCTTACGCGGCTGGGCTATCAGGTGCATCTGGCTCATCACAAAGAGAGTGGTCGTACATTTCTGTCGAAGGGTTTGATAAGAAAAGCCAAAGCATTGGCAAATTACAATGTTGCAAGTCTTAAAGATGTGGTTAGCAAAAAAATGCCACTTATTGGAATCGAACCATCGGGGATACTTACTTTTAGAGATGAATACCCTGAGCTTGTTGACGAAAACCTTGTGGAAGGAGCTAAAAAACTGGCTTCAAATACAATGATGTTTGATGAGTTTTTGGAAAAGGAGATTAAAGCCGGGCGGATAGATAAATGTGTTTTTTCCAATCAAAAGAAAAAAATTAAACTTCACGGACATTGCCATCAAAAATCGCTGGCATCAATAGCACCAACAAAATTTGTGCTTTCGTATCCCGAAAATTTTGAGGTAGAGGAGATTAAATCTGGTTGTTGTGGTATGGCAGGATCGTTTGGTTACGAAAAGGAGCATTATGATGTTTCGATGAAAGTGGGTGAGCTCGTTCTTTTTCCGGAGGTAAGAAAAACCCCGGTCGATA
>JAOZRY010000527.1 GCA_029939965.1 Bacteroidales bacterium
TTTTTTTTCAATTTCAAATTGCGATTGTTTTCCTAAAAAGTTTAATATTACTGAGTTCTGATATTGTATTAATTTCACAGGGTTCACCCTATAAAATAGATATGCATTTATTACCTTCTTTCTCAAAACATTGTGATATCTTGCCATAAATAACACGAATATTATTTTATAAGAACCCATTAATTGAAGATATTTATTATTTTAGGGGCAAAATTTTGAGATATGTTCCTAAGGCAATTTTTTCTTTTTACACTCTTTTTTATTGCAGGCTATTTATATGCCCTCAACGGAAATGTACCCGAGGGTGGCAGGTCTTCGGCTATGGGAGGAGCTTCGGTTGCACTTGCCGATTTTTGGTCGTTGCAAAACAATCAGGCCGGCCTGGCATTTTACAACAGCATGGCAGCAGGTGTTTATTTCGAAAACCGCTTTATGATTAAAGAGTTAAGTCTCAAAAGCGGGGGCTTTGTTTTACCAACCAAAAGCGGGGTTTTCGGTTTCAAACTGTCTTACTTCGGATATTCTCAATATAACGAAAGTAAATTTGGATTGGCCTACGCACGTAAGCTTTCCGAAAGAATTGCCGTTGGAGTTCAGCTCGATTATTTATTAACTGCTTTTGGAAATGATTATGGAAATAAAGGACTTGTAACCTTTGAACTCGGAATACTTACAAAAATAAATGACCATTTAAGTATCGGAGCACATGTTTTTAATCCGATTAATGCAAAAATTGCCGATTATGCCGATGAACGTATTCCGGCAGTTTTTAGGGTGGGTGCTGCTTATGCTTTTGATGACAAACTTACGGTTACTGCCGAAGTAGAGAAAGATACGGATTTCGACCCGATGGCCAAATTCGGGATTGAATACCGGATAATAAAAGAAATTTATGTGCGAGGAGGTATAGCCTCTAATCCGGGTTTATATTCATTTGGCTTTGGGATAAACATTGGAAGTCTTAAGCTTGATTTCTCATCAAACATTCATAATGTAATGGGATATTCTCCGCAGATATCAATGGTTTACCGGTTTAAATAATGCCAGCTTTGAAAAAATTACATCTACATAAAACCTCTGTTTTCACTTTTATCAATTCCGTTATTATTGTTGTGCTGATATTGGTGGGGCTTTTTAATACCGCATTTGCACAGGAAGAAAAAATTAGCCTGAAAAACCGCGAAGAATTGATTAGCAAAATTGAGCAGATAGCTGAACGATCGGAGCAAGAGCTGGATTATACCGATTTACTGGATGGGTTATATCAGTTGCTCGAACAACCCGTAAATTTAAACTACGCCACATTCGAAGAGCTAAAACAGTTGTTTTTCCTTTCCGATATTCAGGCACATAAAATAATTGCTTACCGGAATCAATACGGAGTTTTGTATAGCCTTTACGAACTGCAGGCCATTGAAGGTTTTGATAAATCACTTATCGAATTAATGACCCCTTTTGTATTTATTTCGCAGGATAAGCCGGAATACAAAACCCGTTTTAAAAATATTTTTAAATATGGCCGCCATGATCTGTTTGTGAGATATGCCCGCATTTTGCAAGAGCAGGAAGGATATAAAGAACTGTCTGATTCGGTAAAGCACGAAAACCCCAACAGTTATTACCTTGGTAGCCCCGACAAGCTGTACCTGCGTTATAGTTTTAATTATCGAAATAAGTTTCGGGCCGGGCTTACGGCTGATAAAGATGCAGGTGAGGAATTTTTTAAAGGGTCGCAGCCCAATGGATTCGATTTTTATTCGGCTTATGCTTATGCCACCGATCTGGGATTTGCCAAACAAATAGTTGTTGGCGATTACCATCTTGAATTCGGACAAGGCCTCACCTTGTGGACCGGGCTTGCTTTCGGGAAATCTTCGGATGCTATCTCGGTTATTAAAAACCAACGGCGAGTCCGACCCAATACTTCGGCCAACGAAAACCTGTTTTTGCGTGGCACTGCTGTTACTGCTGGTATAAATAATTTTAATATTACCGGGTTTTACTCTTCCAAAAATATAGATGCCAACATTGGCGACTATGACACGCTGAACCAGGAAATTGCTTTTGTAACTTCATTGCAGGAAACGGGTTTTCATCGTACTAATGCTGAGATTGCCGATAAGCACGCCATTAAAGAAACGTTGTATGGAGCACACATTGAGTACGCCAAAAATGTAGTAAGAATTGGTGCAACTGCTTTTAAAACAGTGCTCGATAAACCATTGGAACGAGGCGATCAGCTTTATCAGAAATATCAGTTTAGTGGTAATGAAAATATGAATTATGGTTTGGATTACAATTTTGTTATTAAGAACTTTAATTTTTTTGGTGAGTTTTCAGGAAGCGAAAATGGTGGAACAGCCTGGCTCACGGGGCTTCAGGTTGCACTACATCCGCAACTGAGTATGGCAGTGTTTTATCGTGATTATGGTGTAAAATTCCAAAACTTATACAGTAATGCTATTGGCGAAAGTAGCACCAATCAAAACGAAAAAGGCCTGTATTCAGGATTTCGTTTCGATATGCATAAAAACTGGACTTTGTCGGGTTATGCCGATTTTTACAGCTTTCC
This sequence comes from Bacteroidales bacterium, assembly GCA_029939965.1. Taxonomy (GTDB): domain Bacteria; phylum Bacteroidota; class Bacteroidia; order Bacteroidales; family 4484-276; genus SABY01. The sequence goes on from JAOZRY010000527.1 coordinate 2,573, forward strand.
GTGGTTGAAATACCGTGTGGATTTCCCATCGAAAGGAGAGGAATATCTGGCGCAATTAGATTATCGCATGTCAAGAAATGTGGATATGTATTTCAGATACCGGTCGGACAGCAAACAAACAAACCATGATGTTGGCGAAAACCTGAAAAAGATTGGTAAAACCAGAAGACAAAATTTCAGATTCAATATTGCCTACTCGGTTTTGCCTGGTCTTATCCTAAAAAACAGGGTTGAATATATGCAGTATGAAAGCCCGGATGCAAAATTTTCGAATGGGTTTTTGATATATCAGGATGTAATGTTGCGTCCTCAAAACAAACCTTACAACCTTACCTTTCGATATGCAATTTTCGATACCGATGATTATGATTCGCGAATATATGCGTATGAGAATGATGTTTTGTACGCCTTTTCTATTCCCGGATATTTTTATAAAGGCAACCGTTTTTATGTTTTATTCAAATGGGAAATTCTGGATAATCTTGATTTTTGGTTTCGGTTTGCCCAAACATTTTTTACCAACAAAACCATTGTAAGCTCAGGTCTCGACGAAATTAACGGAAATACTAAAACGGAAGTAAAAGTGCAAGTGAGGCT
>JAOZRY010000528.1 GCA_029939965.1 Bacteroidales bacterium
CTAAAATATCTAAAGAGTTCCTTCGTTTGGTTGGTTGTTTTATTAGGAATTATTTGCCACAAGAATCAAGCAGTATGAGTATGAGAGCGTTAGCAACAGCAGGAGTAGTTTACTTGCTTATTATAATACCTGTTTTTGTGTTAGCACAGCAAACCAGGATTTACGATGATCCGGAAGCCTCCTTTAGGCTGGGGTTGGATTTGGTAGAAAAAAAACAATTTGGTGCTGCACAAGAAGTTTTTCATGGATTACTGAACGAACTTCCGGCCGGAGAGTCGGTAATGCGTTTGGATGCGCAATACCATGATGCTCTCTGTGATTACAAACTGGATCACCCTGAAGCCAAACAAAAATTCATCCGGTTTATCCGGTTTTATCCCGATCATAGCAAAACAAATCAGGCATATTTGTATCTGGGCTTCATCGAATATTCTAACCGCAAATACAAAAATGCGTTGGCAGAATTTCTTTTGGTCGATCCGTTTTTACTATCACCCAATCAACTTTCGGAATATCTGTACAAAATGGGCTACTGCCATATACAGCAGGAAAACTATCAAAAAGCTAAAGAAGTACTGTTCCCAATACTCAACACCAAATCCGATTATCAGGATGCCGCAAATTACTATTATGCCCATATTGCCTACATCGAACAAAATTATGATGATGCTTTAAAGTATTTTAATAAACTCGATCTGGATTCGGAGTTTGGTCGGGAGGTACCTTTTTACCTTTTGCAAATCAATTATATTAACAACGATTTTGATGAAATAACAAAAATAGGCCCGCAGTTGATTGGGAAGAATTTTAAAGACAAAAAGAAAAAAGCTGAAGCTGCCCGTATCATTGCCGAAGCTTTTTATGAATTGGGCGACTTTGAAAAATCGCTTGAGTATTTTAGTGTTTATCAAAAAAACTCCCGTAAAGCGCTAACCCGCGAAGAAAACTATCAGCTGGCTTATGCTAATTACCAAATTGGTAATTATGATGAAGCAGTAAAGAAATTTGAAAAGGTTGCAAAGGAAAAAGATGAAATGTCGCAAAATGCCTTTTATCATCTTGCCGACTGCTACCTGAAATCCGGTGAAAAAAAGTTTGCGCAAAACGCCTTTTATGCTGCATTGCAATTAGATGCCAACGAAAGTATCAGAGAGGATGCACTGTTCAACTACGCCAAATTAACTTACGAATTAGCCTACGACCCATACAACAGTTCTATTGGTGTTTTAACTCAATATATTACCGATTATCCCGGCTCCAACAGGATAGATGAGGCTTACATGTATCTTACCAATATCTTTTTATCTACCAAAGATTATCAGGCTGCTATTGATGGTATTGAAAAAATCAGAATCAAAAATAATGATTTAAGAGCGGCTTACCAGAGAATAACTTTTCAGCGTGGCGTTCAGTTGTTTAATGCAACCCGCTATCAGGATGCCTTTGAGAATTTCAGGAAATCGTTGGCAAATAATTTCAATGCCGAACTTACTGCACGCACCAAATACTGGACAGCAGAAACATATTATCGTATGGGAAATTACACCAAAGCCATCGACTATTACGATGATTTCATGGTAACTCCTGATGCTTACAAGCTCGATCTGTATCCCATGACAAAATATAATCTGGGGTATGCATATTTTAAGCTCAAATATTATGATAATGCTGTTCTTACTTTTCAGCAATTTGTGAGCCGACCGGTAAAGAATAAAGAAGGTTATGTTACGGATGCTATCCTTCGTATGGGCGATTGTTACTTTATTACGCAAAACTACGATGAAGCTATCCATGAATATAACCGGGCCATTACCCGCAAATCCACTGATAGTGATTATGCACTTTTTCAAAAAGCACTTTCGCAAGGTGCCACAGGCAATAAATCGGGTAAAATTGCATCCCTTGAAAAACTTACATACGAATACCCCCAATCCTCTTTTATGGATGATGCCTATTATGAGATTGCCGAAACATATTTGCTGCAGAACAACAATACCAATGCTCTTAGCTGGTTTAATAAATTAACAACTACCTTCCCAAACAGTAGCTACGTTACCAAATCGTTGCAAAAAAGCGGGCTGATATACTACAATCAGAACAACAATAGCAAAGCCCTTGGGGTTCTTAAAAAAGTTGTATCTCAATATCCCGGGACACCGGAAGCAAAAGAAGCTCTGGCAACAATCCGTAATATTTATATCGATCAAAATGCAGTAAGCGATTATTATGCTTACACCGAAACCGTTCCCTTTGCCAATGTAACTGTAAATGAACAGGACTCCGTTACATATCTTGCGGCTGAAAACATATACATGAATAATGAGTGCAGAGGTGCCGTTAATGCATTTGGAGAGTACAAACAAAAATTTCCGAATGGGGCTTTTATTCTAAATGCAAATTATTACAAAGCCGAATGTGATTACAAACTTGGTAATTTTGAACAAGCCCTTGAGGGTTATAATTTTGTTCAGAAATTACCTAAATCGCGTTTCACCGAAAATGCTTTGGTACGTGCCGGACAGTTGAATTTTGATTTTGAAAATTACTCCGAATCGCTTCAAAATTATCAGAAACTGAAACTACTTGCCGATTATCAGAACAACATAACCGTTGCCATCAACGGTATGTTAAAATGCAATTACCGGTTACATAATTATAATGACGCTATTGAAGCTGCAAAAAAACTTCTTGAAAGAGATAAACTCGAAAACGATCAGATTTTGAATGCTCATTATATCATGGCAAAATGTGCAATGGCTACCGACAATTTAAAAGTTGCAACAGATGAGTTTCAAACCACAGCCAAACTTTCTGATGGAGAAATGGGAGCTGAAGCTAAATATATGCTAACCCACATACAGTTTACCCTGAAAAATTATCAAAAAGCCGAAGAAATGGTTTTTGAGCTGGCCAACGAATATCCGGCTTTTGAATACTGGAAAGCAAAAGGATTTATTATGCTGGCAGATATTTATAGTGCTAATAACAATGTGTTTCAGGCACGTCAAACACTACAAAGCATTATTGATAATTACCCCGGCGATGATTTAAAAACAATTGCTACTGAAAAACTCGACCTTCTGGTTGAAACAGAAACCGAAAATGATAATTCTGTTGAGGATTCTACTATAAATAACAAATCGCGCTAAGGGGCTAATTCAATTTAT
>JAOZRY010000529.1 GCA_029939965.1 Bacteroidales bacterium
TACAAGTCGTTTGTAAAATTTGATTAGGCTAACAAACATACCTTGACTTTCCAAATGCCACGAATATGCCTCCCACAATATTTTCCAGTTCATCAATATTAGCAATGGCCTTGCCCAAAGATTTGTATTAAAAAGGGTGGTTTTATTGCGAACTTTGTGGAACATACAAAAATGATTAAATGATTAAATGATTTAATGCTAAAATGATTAAATGATACAATGACTCTTTTCTTATCGCATTTCATCATTATAAACAAACTTATAGCAGAATAACAGAATTATTGTTTACCATTAGAATGGTAGTAGAATAAAAAATAATAAATCGAATTAGGTATCTTGCGAAAAATTTGGCGAAAATGATAATCTTAAATTACAACGAAATAAATTACTGCCTTATCGAATTACAAATACACTCATGAATCAAAAATTGCGCATATTAATTGCCGATGATAAAAAGGCAGTGCTACGGTCGCTGGAATTTTTGTTGGAGGATTGTTTTGATGAAGTGGTAACAGTTTCCAATCCAAACCGGATTCCTGCCCTAATCCGTCAAAAGTTATTTGATGTTTACTTGTTGGACATGAATTTTTCGGCAGGGATAAACACGGGTAATGAGGGAATATTTTGGCTCAACGAAATCAGGAAAATTCATCGCGATGCACAAATTGTATTTATTACAGCTTATGGCGAAATTGAATTGGCAGTAAAAGCTGTGAAGCATGGTGCATTCGATTTTACCCTTAAACCGTGGGATAACACAAAACTCATCGAAACCCTTTTGTTGGCTTGTGAGCAAAAAAAACCGGAAGAAAAAAATGGTGATCAGGAATTTGAGCATAGCAACGTACTTTATTCCAGCCCGCTAATTCATGGCACATCCAAAGCTATGGAGCAGGTTTTTGATATTGTGGATAAGGTAGCTGCTACGGATGCCAACATTTTGATTTGTGGCGAAAACGGAACTGGAAAAGAAGTAATAGCAAGAGAAATTCATAAATTAAGTTTAAGAGCAAATAGCTTGTTTTTGCCAATTGACATTAGTACGCTAAACGAAAATTTGGTAGAAAGCGAATTGTTTGGCCATGTTAAAAATGCTTTTACAGGTGCCGAAACCAACAGGCAGGGGAAGTTTGTGGAAGCTTCGGGGGGCACACTTTTTATGGATGAAATAGGTAATTTGAGTTTGAATGTACAAACCAAGCTACTCAATGTTTTGCAAGGCCGTACGATAACACCGTTAGGTACAAATAAAGAAGTTGCGGTTGATATCCGTGTAATATGTGCTACCAACAGCAATATTACCGAGATGGTGAAACAGGGCAGCTTTCGCAAAGACCTGTTTTACCGGGTAAATACTTTTACGATAAACCTGCCAGCACTCCGCAACCGTAAGGAAGATATTGTTCCGCTGGCAGTATTTTATCTCAATTATTTTTCAAAAAAATATCACAAGCATGATTTTTCGCTCAGCCCCAAAGCATCGGATAAATTAAAAAATGCGCCCTGGCCCGGAAACATCAGGGAGCTGAAACACCTTATGGAAAGGTTGGTGATAATGACTGAAGGGGAAATTATACAGGCTAATGATTTGAAAATTAGTGATAATTACACACCGGCAAGTGAGGAATTGCGGCCACTAAATGAACTGGAAAAAGATGCCATAATCAATGCCCTGGAGTACCATAAAGGAAATGTTACCAAGGTGGCTAAAGCTTTAAACATTAGTCGTCAAACACTTTATAATAAAATGAAAAAGCATGATCTTTAAATCATTTTATATTCAGATAATCATTAGGATATTGCTTTTGGTAATAACGGCGATTCTGCTTGTTTGGCTCATATTTTCCGGTTACAGCCCTGTTTTGTACATCAATGTAACTATAGTTTTATTTATCCAGATTATTGCTGTAATCAGTTATATAAACAAATGGAACCGGCAGCTTTACGATTTTTTCAAGGCTCTCGCCGAATCTAATTATGAAATACCCTACAGCCTGCGTAGCGGTACTTTGTGGCCGGTTGCCAAGCCCCTGGATGATTTGAAAAACCACATCCGCAACCAGCGGCAAAAACATCGTGTGGAGAATGAATATTTTAAAGTGCTCAGCCAGCAGGTTTCCACCGGAATTTTGGTGGTGAACGAAAAGGATGACGTAGTTTTTTTTAATAAAGCTCTGGAGCAATTACTTGGGATGCCGGTTGTGAGAAACCTGAATACAATTGCCCGAAAATTTCCTGAGGTAATTCGGATGCTTTCAGAAATGAAGCCTGGTAATGATATTGAAGTGGATATATTATTGGATGACGCACAAAAAAAACTATTGGTTTCTCTCACTGTTTTTACTACCGAAAAATTAACCTCCCGGGTTTTTACTTTCGATGATGTACGGGGTGTAATTAGCCGCAGCGAAGTAGAAAGCTGGCAAAAGCTTATCAGGGTGCTCAATCACGAAATTATGAATTCGGTTGGTCCCATAAATTCTACCACCGAAACGCTGTTAGATCGCTGGAAAATGGAGGGGAGCAAAAAACCGGACGAAAAGTTGATTTCGAAAACAAGGCGGGGCCTGGAAATAATTGGTGAGCGCAGCCGTGGCCTGGCAGCCTTTGCACGGGCATACCGCAGTTTAACCAAAGCCCCGGAGCCCAAATTAGGCGACACCAATTTGAATACGTTGGTTTACTACTGTGTTGATCTCTTTAAAGAAGAATTGAATAAAAATAACATCAGCATTTTGTCCTATATTTCCACCGATTTTAATGTGTTGGCCGACCCCGATTTTTTGCAACAGATTCTTATCAACCTCATAAAAAATGCCATTGAGTCGTTTTCAGGCTTTAATCAAAACAATCCTGAAATTTCTATATCGATAAAAGGAAAAGCTGATAAACCAATCCTGATTATTGCTGATAATGGAAAGGGTATGGAGAAAGAGACGCTGGAGAAATCGGTGGTACCCTTTTTTACAACCAAACAAACCGGTTCGGGTATCGGGCTTAGCCTTTCGCGCCAGCTCATGCAATCGATGAATGGTTCCCTCGAAATAAGAAGCATTGCCAGGAAAGGTACGGAAGTAAGATTGAGGTTTTAATGCGAACTTTGTGGAATATACAAAAATGATTTAATGTTTAAATGCTACAATGATTTAATGCTAAAATGATT
>JAOZRY010000001.1:0-3916 GCA_029939965.1 Bacteroidales bacterium
CCGTTTTTGGAGTTGGTATGATACTGAAGAAAACCTTGATTGGATGAAGGTTCAGGTAAAGGCATCCGGTAATAACCAGTGGGAAGATATCTCAGTTCTATTTACAGGTAATAATACAATTTGGGCTCTATATGGAGTTGATTTAAGCAATTACGCAAGTCAGTCCGTTCAACTGGCTCTCTATTTTCATAGCGATGAATCAGTTAATAAGGCAGGATTTTTCATTGATGATATTTCAATTCAATACACACCTGTCGCTGATCAGATTTCCCTCAACCCCGGATGGAATCTGATCTCCTTCGATGTTTTCCTCGATCCCGATACTCCTACCGAACTCTTTTCACCCGAGAACCTGACCTCAACACTGGAAATGGTAACCGGTTTCCAAAACCAACAGGGAGTTTATTACGACCCCAATGGTCCGGGTTTTATGAATACCCTTACGCAACTGCAACCTGGCGAGGGGTACTGGGTGAAAGTAGAAGAAGCAGGAACACTGACCGTTGAGGGCAACCCAATACCCGAAGAATATGAGATTGACCTGATGACAGGCTGGAATCTGATAGGATACTGGTTGCAAGAAACACAAATACCGGAGGATGCTTTTGCCGAACTGATTGATGCAGGAGTACTGGAAATGGTTACAAGTTACGAAAACGGTGGCCTCTATTTCGACCCCAACGGCCCGGGTTTTATGAATACCCTCACAGAAGTTAAAAACGGATTTGGGTATTGGGTGAAGGTAAACAGTAATTGCACATTAATATTTCAACAATAATTAACTAATTTAATTTTAAAAACTTAATATTCAAATTATGAAAACTTTAAAAATTCAAGCATTAATTGCAATGATGCTGATCTTAACAGGTTGGCTTCAGGCACAAACAACAGTTGGCCCGTTCACCTACTACCCAACCAATCAGGGCGGAACCATGCAGGGGCAGGCACAAATTGATGGTGTGCCGGCAGTTGCCGGCGATATTATTTCTGCCTTCAATTCAGGCGACACATGTGTTGGAGCAAAAGAACTGACTATTTATAGTGGACTCGCCTACATCAACTTCGTTATTTATGGCGATGACGGTGATGGCTTTGGTATGGATCCCGGCGAGGATTTCTACCTGAAACTCTATGATGTCTCCGAAGACGTAATTATCGATTACGGCACAGGGTTATCCGGCTGGGCAAATACCTTCTTCGCGCCTATGCCAGGATATGATGACCCCTCAGTAATTTATTATTTCATCCCACTACCTACCTGTGAAGATGCTTTTGCATACGCCGGTGTGGATTCTGATATTTGCGAAAATAACAGCTACTACTTAGACGATGCCCTTGCTGAAAACTACCAGACAATTCTCTGGACAAGCAATGGTGATGGCACCTTTAGTAATGCTACTATTGAAACTCCGGTTTACTTTCCCGGCCCTGATGATATTATGTCGGGTAGTGTTTCGCTATGCATGATTGCCTATGCCATGAATCCATGTCAGGACGACTGGGACTGCATGACATTAAGTTTTGTTCCATTACCCCAGGTTAATGCAGGAGTAGATGCTACCATAAACGAAACCCAAACCTACGAGTTAGATGGAACAGCAACAAATTATTCATCTCTGGGATGGACAACAAATGGTGATGGTACATTTAATAATCCCTCAACACTGATTCCGGTTTACACTCCGGGAACTAATGACATTAGTAATGGTAGTGCTGAATTATGCTTAGAAGTACAATCCGTAGCTCCATGTGTAATATCTGAAACTGATTGCATAACGCTTTCCATTATTTCTGGTGTAACCCCACCTTTCGAGCCTATCTGGGAAACCCCTTTCCAACCTATGAATGTTTATGTGCTAAAAGCAACCATTGATGAACTGAATATGGTGGCGGGCGATCAAATCGGAATCTTTGATATTGATCCTGATAACGGTGAGGAAATTTGTGTGGGTGCCGGAATACTAGTTGAGGAACTAACAGGTAGCAATTTCTTAATAGTTAAAGTTTCGATGGACGATGGCACTGGGGAAACCAATGGTTTCCAGCCGGGTAATGAAATTATTTACAGGCTTTGGAGTCCCACAAAAGGTGAAGTGGAACTAGTTACAGCAACCTACCCTTACTCCGGTTATGATGAAGTATTTACACCGCTTGGCTCAGGTTATGTAGAACTGGAAGGATTTACGGTGGAAACCCAAATAATCGATATGATCACCGGCTGGAATCTGATCTCATTTAGGGTAACTCCAGCCATTCTTGATATGGAGCACATTTTTACGCCATTAATTAATTCGGGCAGCCTTACCAAAGTAATTGACCAGGACGGCAACAGTTTGGAGTTTATTCCTATTCCTCCTCCATTCGGGCAATGGAACAATAGCATTGGCAATCTCACCATGCAGCAGGGGTATTATTCAAAAGTAAGTCAGGATTGTAACTTAACCATTACCTATCCTCCGGTGGATATCCCATTTACCATTCCACTAAGAGCCGGCTGGAATATAATAAGTATGCCATGCAAAACTACACAGGATGCACAAACGGTTCTTCAAGATTTGATCGACAACGGCATCCTGATCAAAGCCATCAATGACGCAGGAAATACCATCGAACACATCCCGGTTCCCCCTCCAAACGGTCAATGGTTTTTTGGTTTCGAGAGTTTTGAACCCTCGGAGGGATATTACATAAAAGTAAATCAGGCTACTACAATTACTTTTGAATGCGATGCACCATATAGTAGCGATGGAGTTGGGATGATAGCAAATGCAGATTATTTCGTCCCAAACTGGAACAACAACCCATATATGCCAATGTCAGTTGTATTAAGCGGAAAAGTAGATTTGGTTCCCGGACAGGAAATTGGTGTATTTGATGGTGATATCTGTGTTGGTGCAAGCGTGATTCAAAACCCGGAATATGTTGTTATTACGGTTTCGATGGATGATCCGCTAACTGATGTAGTGGACGGATTTATTCCGGGAAATGAAATTTTAGTTTTTATTTACGATCCTGTTTTAAATCAGAAAACGGAAGCAATGCCGGAATATATTTCGGGAGCGCCACAATTTGAAGCACTCGGAACATTTGTTGGAACAATTTCATTTATCCTAACAGATATAAACAATCAGTTTGCATTGTCAAATAAGATCAGCATCATCCCTAATCCGGCCAATGACCAAACTGCAGTTTTCTACAACCTACCCGAAACCGGTGAAATAGAGATAACTCTATTTGAAATTTCAGGCATTGAAGTGATGAGGGAAATCCATTTAGCTGAATTTGGTGGGAATGGCAAAATCATACTAAATACTTCATGGCTGAACTCAGGATGCTATATTATGCAGTTTAATTTTAAGGGTAACAGCAAACAGATTGCCGCACACAAGAAACTAATCATCAAATAAAAGCGAATAACTATAACCGCCATCCGGAGGGTATTTATTAAAATTACCCTCCGGGTTTTTAAACTTATTTACATGAAAAAAATCATTTTACATATTTTGCTGCTTCTCGCATCAAGTTGCACGATTGCCCAACACTTTCAGCCTGTTTGGGAAACCCCCTTCAGCCCGATGAATATTTACATAACTGTGGCTGAGCTAAATGGGCTTTCGCTAATTGCCTCAGATGAAATCGGAGTATTCGACAATGATGGCTCAGGAGGAGAAATTTGCGTTGGAAATATAATTTTGGACGCTCCCATACCAGAGGGCGACTTCGTCCAGATTATTTGCTCGATGGACGATGGTACAACTCCGGGAGAGCCAAACGGTTTTGCCCAAGGCAACGATTTCATTTTCAGGTACTGGATGCAATCTACTGGCGAAGAGATTGAAAGCGTGATTTATACATTTCCATACCCTGACTACGATGAACAGTTCACATCACTCGGAACAGCAATTGTTTCCTTATC
>JAOZRY010000001.1:4016-35072 GCA_029939965.1 Bacteroidales bacterium
ACCCTGACTACGATGAACAGTTCACATCACTCGGAACAGCAATTGTTTCCTTATCGGCTACGGTTACAGAAACACACTCGATAAACCTCAGCGAGGGCTGGTCGGGGATATCATCGTACCTTGCGCCTTCAAATCCTGCAATGGAGCAAATTGTAACAGCCATTCAGGATAACCTTATCATTATCCAAAACTTAAACGGCGACTATTTCCAGCCGGACGGTGGAAACACATTGGAAAACTGGAATTATTTGGATGGATATTTTATAAAAATAAACAGTGCTGAAAATTTGGAAATTACCGGTTATTATCCTGAAATTAAAACAATTCAACTATCTGCCGGTTGGAATCTGATACCGGTACTTTCCAGCCAGGAAGTTCCTATTGCTGATTTATTTGCCGGAAATATAAATTATGTGGAGATTATAAAAGAGGCTGTGGGATTGAACATGTACTGGCCACAAAAACAAATATTTACACTTCAGGTATTCATACCTGGCAAATCATACCTGGTAAAAGCAAACCAGGAATTTTCCCTATCCTTTTAAGGCTATAACTAATAGTCTGCCCCTTCCTTACACCGGAGCAAGAAGGCTCCGGTGTTTTTAATATAGTGTGTGCCAGAAAACGCCGGTATCATCGTTGGACTTACGTTAAAAACAGGCATTTATCAAACAATAGATTTGTCAGCCTTACCAAACGGGATTTACCTGATAAAAATGAATGGGCGAAATTTTCATTATCAAAAATAATTGGTTTCATGACGTAGGGATGTGGTTATTTTCCCGCCATATTCTAGATGGTGATGTTTAAATATTCGGAAATAAAACAGAAGGCAGAGCCAATAATATTTTAGAGAATTTCGGAAATACATTTCATTTTTTATGGAGAGGCAAACCTATACCCATAAAAACAGAGGTTGAATATCGTAATCAATCGGCTATTTTGATGTGCATCATCTACAACCTACATCTTACAACTTTTACATACTTTTGTGTGGGTTAAAATCTCACTGGGAATTTTTGATTAATGATCGTTCAAAAATTAATTTAAAAAAAATAACAAAATGTTTTTTCTAAAAGAAACTGACGTTAAAAACTTAATCAGTATTAAAGAGGCTGTTTCAAATGGGCTTTCCTTCAGGAAATTAATGAAGGTTTGTGATGAAATAAAACCCTATCTCCATGATACTGAGTTTGTGTACACCTATGCTGGCTGTCTCCTGGCATCGCACGAAAGAACAGATGAGGCCATACAAATATTTGTTTTAAATAAAGATGATACTTTTTGCCAAATCATGTATAATTACCTGAAAGAGTACGGAATATTTGAACCGGCCGGCAAGGTATTTAAAAGTGCTGTGCCTTACGATATTTATGTACAAACCAACTTTTTTCAAAATCATCAGGCAAAAGCTATTCAGAGCATCAGTAATATTGTAAAAACCATTCCACCACCTGATTCTGATACTCCTGTAACCATAATTGATATTGGCCCTGGCAATGGTGCTTTAATTGCAAAAATTATAAACGAAATTGCCCCCATCTATAACCTTGATTTTGTACGGCTTATTTTTATAGATCCGTTTGAAGATATGTTAAATAAAGCCACAGAGTATTGCAAAGAAAATATTCATATCGAGTGCGAAATAATTCCAATCTGTTGCAAAATACAGGAAATAACAGAAACCCAGATTAAACGTATTCAACAAAACAAACCCATTTGGTTTACTAATGCTGCACTATCAGTACACCATATCCCAAAGGAATTAAAGATTCCGATGCTAAAACAACTAAAGTCGTTTTCTCCAAATTTTATATTAACGGAAGTGAACTGGAATCATGATCTACCTGAAAAAGACTCCCCAGAGTTGATATATTCTGTAGCAAAAAGTTATGGGATTTTCAGCAAAGACATTTTTGACCTTCCCGTTTCAGAAGAAGACAGAAAACTATGTCTTTACCTCTTTCCTGTTTCTGAAGCCATTAATATTATAAAACAAGAACGTGCTAACCGGATAGATTATCATACTACTATTGCGGAATGGGAAAAAATTGGTAAGGAGGCCGGTTTTTCTGTTGGCGAAGCAGTTGCAACATATATTTCGGATAAAAAACCTTTTGCGTTTGTAATGGGTTTTCAGGTTTAAAATCCTAACCAATATGGAAAAATATTGAATATTTTGAACTCGAAAAGAAAATATTTATGTATTAAGATTTAGTATCAGGCAAATTCGATCCGGCAACAGCCTGCCTGGAAATCATCTTTTCTTGTTGATCATAAACATTTAGAGTAATCTCTTTACACCCAAATGAGTAAGTTCTAGTGCGTAACTCAAAAAAAAAGCTCCGATACCGGAGCTTTTTTTTGATAGAAATAGAAAAATCTACCTGTCTATTTTTGTCAAAAGCTGATAAGACACCAATTTCCCATCACTCTTTTGATTCTCGCTTTTTACAACACCTATACCTTCTGCAAGCCATTGGATAGTTTTTGTTTTCATGGTTGAAAACGATTTTGTAACTACATCAGCGGTAATTTTTAGGCACTCGAAAGTACCAGCCGTAGTGGTAATAGTTTCAGCAGCTTCAACCTTACGATTTTTAATGGTAATAGTTGTACCAAACATATCTATTCCATTGGCAGCAATATCTATTTGAACTTTCCCATCTGGCAGTGTTTGGCCAACCGATAAATCAGATGGATAAAACAAATCTTCTGAATCAATTTTTACTTCCATATTTGGCTGGCTCTGATATTGCTCATAATTCATAGCAGATGTAAAATCATCCATATTCATATAGAAATTACCATTATCACATTTTACCTCGAAAGTTGTTTTAACAACTTCATCCTTCTTTTTTCCGGTATGTAAAGATTCAATAACCACAACAGTAGCACCATCTTCTTGCTTTTTTTCAATAACTTTTTGAATTTGCTTTGAATCTTCTTTGCCCTTGCGGTTATAGAAAGTATATTCGAGTGATACCCCAACATCGGTAGGATAGAAAAACTTACAATCCTGGGCAAACGTATCGGACCACATAAAAATTACTGCCAAAAACAAAAGTACTGAAGTGAGCTTAATTTTACTTTTCATAAAAATTAAATGTTATTAGTAAATAAAAAATTATATCGCAATTGCAAAAATAAAACCAAGACATGAATTAGCAATTTAAAATGCCTTAAATTTATTTAACATATTTAAAATCTTTTCCTGGGTAGTAAGCCATATCGCCCAGACCTTCTTCGATGCGGAGCAACTGGTTGTACTTAGCAATACGGTCGGAGCGGCTTGCAGATCCTGTTTTTATCTGCCCGGTATTGAGAGCAACTGCAAGATCGGCAATAGTAGTATCTTCTGTTTCGCCTGAACGATGGCTGATAACAGCAGTATATGAATTACGATAGGCCAGGTTAACGGCTTCGATAGTTTCGGTTAACGATCCAATTTGATTAACTTTTACAAGTATTGAGTTGGCAACACCCTTATCGATACCTTGTTGTAATCTTTTTGAATTGGTTACAAACAGATCATCACCAACGAGCTGGATTTTCCCTTTCATTTTATCGGTCATTAATTTCCAACCATCCCAATCATCCTCACTCATACCATCTTCGATGGAAATAATAGGATACTTTTTTACCCAATCACTCCAGAAATCAACCATTTGGTTAGGTGTAAGTTTATCGCCGGTTGACCATTTTAAATGATATACATCTTCGTTGGGCAGATAATATTCGGCAGATGCCGGGTCGAGTGCAATAAATATATCTTCGCCAGGTCGGTATCCAGCCTTTTCGATAGCCTCAAGAATAACCTTTACAGCCTCTTCATTGGACTTAAGGTTGGGAGCAAAACCACCTTCATCACCAACATTGGTAGAATACCCAAGCTTTTTAAGTACGGATTTCAAATTGTGAAATACCTCAACACCCATTCTTATTGCCTCAGCAAATGTAGGAGCATTTACTGGCATAATCATAAATTCCTGAAAATCGATACTGTTGTCGGCGTGTGAACCCCCATTCAGTATATTCATCATTGGAATTGGAAGCGTGTTCGCCCCTACTCCACCAATATACCTGTACAAAGGCTGGTCTGTTTCGATAGCAGCTGCTTTTGCAACAGCAAGCGATGCCCCAAGTATTGCATTTGCTCCAAGATTGGCTTTATTAGGAGTACCGTCAAGTTCCAGCATGATTTTGTCGATGCCAATTTGATCGAGCACATACTCACCTTCGAGTTCATCCTTAATTACCGTATTCACATTGTGTACAGCTTTCAAAACACCTTTTCCCAGGAATTTTGCTTTGTCATCATCACGGAGCTCAACTGCCTCGTGTATTCCTGTTGACGCCCCTGATGGAACAGCGGCACGTCCAACAACACCATTTTCGGTTATCACTTCTACCTCTACAGTAGGATTTCCTCTCGAATCGAGGATTTGTCTTGCATGAACATTAATAATTGAACTCATCTTTTTATATTCAAAATTAAATTAAATCACAAAATTACGTACTTATCTTTAACAAAAAAAGGACAAGGCATTGATGGCCTCATCCTTAACAATAGTTTAACAATATTTTAAATTATTCTGATTTTTTCTCTTTATCGTCATCAGAAGACTTTTCTTCAGCAGCAACTTCAGGTTTCGATTTCTCCTCTTTTACATCTTCTACTTCTGCTTTAGGCTCATCTACCACAGTAGTTTCTTTAACAACATCGGCAACTCGGGTAGTTTCCTTATCTGCTCCTGAGCTTTTTCTACGACGACGGCGTCCGGTGGTTGCTTTTCTTTCTGTTTTTCCTCCGCCCAACATATGCTCATTATAATCAACAAGTTCGATTAAACACATATCTGCATTATCACCCATCCTGTTTCCCAATTTTATGATACGGGTATATCCTCCCGGACGGCTGGCAATTTTGGTTGATATTTCTCTGAAAAGCTCATTAACTGCCTCTTTGCTTTGTAGTGAACTAAACACCATTCTTCTTGAATGCGTGGTATCCACCTTCGATCGGCTCAAAATCGGCTCGACATAAGATCTAAGTGCCTTTGCTTTCGCAACAGTTGTTTTGATTCTTTTGTGAAGAATCAAAGATGTTGACATATTTGAAAGCATTGCTCTGCGATGCGCACTCGTCCTGCTTAAATGATTAAATTTCTTACGGTGTCTCATTTTTCAATTATTCCTTGTCTAATTTATACTTCGAAACATTCATACCAAACTCCAGGCTCTTCGACTTTATAAGCTCTTCCAATTCGGTTAGAGATTTTTTTCCAAAATTCCTGAATTTGAGCAAATCATTCTTGTTAAAGGCAACCAAATCGCCCAAAGTTTCAACATCAGCGGCTTTTAAGCAGTTAAGTGCTCTAACTGAAAGGTCGAGATCAACAAGTTTTGTCTTGAGTAATTGTCGGGTATGTAGTGAATTTTCATCAAATTCCTCTGTAACGTTTTTCTCTTCTTTTTCAAGAGTAATTTTTTCGTCAGAGAAGAGCATGAAATGATGAATTAATATTTTAGCTGCTTCTTTCAAAGCATCTTTCGGATGAATAGATCCATCAGTCAGAACATTAATAACAAGCTTTTCATAGTCTGTTTTTTGTTCTACTCTGAAATCTTCTATATCAAATTTAACGTTTTTGATTGGAGTATGAATCGCATCGATAGAAATAGTTCCGAGAGGAGCATTTATATCTTTGTTCTCCTCAGCAGGAACATACCCTCTGCCTTTATTAATTGTAAGCTCGATCGATAGTTTTACAGAAGTATCCATTGAACAAATAACCACTTCTGGATTCAAAACCTGAAAAACTGACAGATATTTGTTAATATCACCGGCTTTAAAACTTTCTTGCCCAGATATTACGATATGTATTTTTTCGGCACTTTCATCTTCAACTAATCTTTTAAACCTGATTTGTTTCAGATTCAAAATAATTTCTGTCACATCTTCAACAATACCGGTAACGGTAGAAAACTCCTGTTCTACACCTTCGATTCTGATATTTGTAATAGCAAACCCTTCAAGAGATGATAATAGAATCCTGCGCAGTGCATTGCCAATAGTAATACCGAAACCAGGTTCGAGCGGACGAAATTCAAATCTTCCAGCAAAATCGTCTGATTCGATCATAATCACTTTATCGGGCTTCTGAAATGCTAATATTGCCATAATTTAAACCTTTGGTTTTTTTGGTAAAAAATATTGGAAAAACTATTATTTAGAGTAAAGCTCAACAATAAGCTGCTCATTAATATTCTCTGGGATTTCTTCCCTTTCAGGGAAATTAAGGAATTTCCCAAGATACTTATCTTCATCCCATTCAAGCCATGAATAGCTTGATGCTCTGGAGGCGAGAGAGTCGGTAATTGCTTCGAGTGATTTTGATCTTTCCCTCACTCCAACAACATCACCCGGACGTACCGCAAACGAAGGAATATTCACAACAGTGCCATTAACAGTAATATGACGATGTGAAACCAATTGACGGGCACCTGCTCTGGTCGGAGCAATCCCAAAACGGTAAATAACATTGTCAAGTCGGGCTTCAATTAATTGAAGTAAAACTTCACCTGTAACACCTTTTTTACGTGTTGCTTTCTTGAAAGTATTACGGAATTGCTTTTCAAGCATTCCGTAAGTGTATTTTGCCTTTTGTTTTTCGGCAAGCTGAATTCCATATTCTGAAGGTTTTTTCCTTCTCTTGTTCAGCCCATGCTGTCCGGGGGGATAACTCTTCTTTTCGTAGTATTTATCAGCACCATAAATAGGTTCTGCAAATTTCCTGGAAATTTTTGTTTTTGGCCCAATATATCTTGCCATTTTCTATCCTTTAGTTTAATGTTATCATCAAATTTACTTAAACTCTTCTTCTTTTCGGAGGACGACAACCATTATGTGGTAATGGTGTAACATCGTTTATTTCGACAACTTCAATGCCAGAGGCGTGAAGTGTTCTGATTGCCGATTCTCTTCCTGACCCGGGACCTTTTACATAAACCTTAACTTTTCTCAATCCGAGATCGTATGCAGTTTTTGCGCAATCCTCTGCAGCTGTTTGTGCAGCGTAAGGAGTGTTTTTCTTGGAACCCCTAAATCCCATTTTTCCTGATGATGACCAGGAAATTACCTGACCTGCACTGTTGGTCAAGGTAACAATGATATTATTGAAGGAAGCACTTACGTAGGCTCTTCCGTAAGGTTCTACCTTAACAACCCGTTTCTTGGTACTTCTTCCCGATTTACTCGATTTTGCCATTATATTATTGTTTCTTTCTGATTATTCGCAAAATTTGAAAATAGCGGTTGAATGAATTAACCTGTTGGTGCTTTCTTTTTATTAGCAACAGTTTTTTTCTTACCCTTACGTGTACGGGCATTATTTTTGGTGCACTGCCCCCTCAACGGTAAACCTAAACGATGACGGATTCCACGGTATGTACCGATATCCATTAGTCGTTTAATATTCATCTGAACTTCAGAGCGTAATGTACCTTCAACTTTGCATTCATCGTTGATTATTTCCCTGATCTTGTTTTGTTCATCATCGCTCCACTCCTGAACCTTCTTATTATAATCCACTTCGGCTTTAACAAGAATTTCATTTGCCAGGCTTCTGCCTATGCCATGAATGTAAGTGAGCGCTATAACACCTCTTTTATTTCTTGGTATGTCAACACCTGCAATACGTGCCATAATATATCTCTTAATTTAATTATTATTAACCCTGTCTTTGTTTGAACTTAGGATTCTTTTTGTTGATGACATAAAGTCGACCTTTACGGCGAACGATCTTACAATCTGACGTTCTCTTTTTAATTGAAGCTCTAACTTTCATAACTATCTTTGTTACTTGTATCTGAATGTAATTCTACCTTTGCTCAAATCATACGGCGACATCGCAATTTTAACACGATCACCAGGCAGAATCTTGATATAATGCATTCTCATTTTCCCTGAAATGTGAGCTGTGATCACATGTCCATTTTCAAGTTCAACCCTGAACATTGCATTACCCAGTGATTCTATCACTGTTCCATCTTGTTCTATTACTGCTTGTTTGGCCATATAATATAGTGTCCAATATTTTTATTAGTTCTTATTCTTTAATACTTCTTCAATAAAATCAAATGTTGATAAAATCTCTGCTTTTCCTTTCCGAACCACGATATCATGTTCGAAATGAGCTGATGGTTTTGCATCGTCTGTCCTTATAGTCCAACCATCACGTTCCTGAAAAACTTTTTTAACTCCAAGGTTTATCATCGGCTCAATGGCCAAAACCATACCTGCACGCAATTCTTTTCCTTTTCCGCGTCGCCCGAAGTTTGGTACCTCAGGTTTTTCGTGCAAATTACTACCCAATCCATGACCAACCAAATCTCTCACAACTCCGTAACCAAAAGATTCACAATAACTTTGAATACTGTATCCAATATCTCCAATTCTGTTTCCAACAACAGCAGCATCTATTCCTTTGTACAAAGATTCACGAGTACGTTGCAATAGCATCAAGGTTTTTTTGTCCACCTCTCCAATGGTAAATGTAAAAGCAGAATCACCAAAATATCCATTCTTTTTTACACCACAATCAATAGAGATAATATCACCTTCGATTAATTCGTAATCACCCGGAATTCCATGAACAACTTCATCATTAACTGAGGTACAAAGTGTAGCAGGAAATCCGCCATAGCCCTTAAACCCGGGAACAGCATCATTATCCCTAATGAACTCTTCAGCAATTTTATCTAATTCTCCGGTATTTACTCCCGGCTTGATATGTTTTGCTACTTCGGCTAAAGTTTTACCAACAAGTAAAGAACTTATTCTTATTATTTCAATTTCTTCCTCGGTTTTAATGAGTGCGCTCATAATAACTGACCTATTATTCTTCTACATTCCTCCAGAAGACCTTCCCTTAATTCTGCCTGATTTAGTCAAACCATCGTAATGCCTCATAAGTAAATGACTTTCAACTTGCGACAGCGTATCAAGAACAACACCTACCAAAATAAGAAGCGATGTTCCTCCATAGAACTGGGCAAACTGTGCATTAACACCTATTAAACTAACAAAAGCAGGCATGATAGCCACCAAACCCAAAAACATAGAGCCCGGGAAAGTAATTCTTGACATTATTGTATCAATAAATTCAGCAGTACGGCGTCCGGGTTTAACACCGGGAATAAAACCACCATTCTTTTTCATATCATCAGCCATCTGATTGGGATTAACTGTAATAGCAGTATAGAAATACGTAAAAATCACAATCATCATAAAAAACACAAAATTATACCAAAACCCGTTAATATTTGTAAACGTTGCAGCAAAACCGGTTAAAGAATCGGATTGAGCATAGTTAGCAATAGTTAATGGGAGGAACATAATTGCTTGCGCAAAGATGATGGGCATTACACCTGCAGCATTCACTTTGAGTGGGATATACTGACGAACACCGCCATACTGACGATTTCCAACAACACGCTTTGCATATTGAACCGGTATTCTTCGGGTACCCTGTACAAGTAAAATTGTGAGTAAGATAACGCCTACAAGAATTATTAGTTCTACAATAAAAATTACCAGTCCACCACCTTGCTCTTCCATACGTGAAATAAACTCACCAAATAATGCAAAAGGCAATCGTGCAATGATACCAATCATAATGATCAACGAAATACCATTCCCAATCCCTTTATCAGTTATCTTTTCGCCCAACCACATTACAAACATCGATCCTGCCGTAAGCATAATGATGGATGAAATTCCGAAGAACGAGAAAATAGAATGAGACATAATATTCGGACTGAAGGGATAAATTGCCTCAGGTGGAAGTTGACTTACTATATTTGCTATATATGCAGGTGATTGGAAAATAAGAATAATTACAGTTAAATAACGTGTAATCTGATTGATTTTTTTCCTACCACTTTCACCCTCTTTTTGTAACCTCTGGAAATAAGGGATTGCCATACCCAACAACTGCACTACAATAGATGCAGAGATGTAGGGCATTATTCCTAATGCAAAAATAGAAGCATTTGAAAATGCACCTCCTGAGAACATATTTAACAATCCTAACAACCCACTTGACGTTTGTTGCTGGAGTGCATCAAGCATATCAGGATCTACTCCGGGCAGTACTATGTATGACCCGAGTCTGTATAGAAGAATAATACCTAAGGTGTATGCTATCCTATTCCTTAGGTCTTCTATCTTGTATATATTCCGTATTGTTTCGATTAATCGTTTCATCAAAAATTAGATTTTTGTTGCAACACCACCTTGCTGTTCGATTGCTTCCTGAGCTGTTTTTGAAAATCCATGAGCTTCTACTTCGAGTTTGGTTTTAAGTTCACCACGACCCAAAATCTTGATTAGATCATTCTTTTGAGCTAAACCATTTTCGATAAGCACATTTAAATTAAAAACTGTAATATTCTTTTCGTCCACCAGTTTTTGCAAGGCGTCGATATTAATACCACGATATTCTTTTCGGTTAATATTTTTGAAACCGCCTTTTGGAATACGACGATAAAGTGGCATTTGACCACCTTCAAAGCCAATTTTTCTTTTGTAGCCAGATCTCGACTTTGCACCTTTGTGCCCTCTTGTAGAGGTACCACCTCTTCCAGATCCCTGTCCGCGTCCAATTCTTTTTCTGTTCTTGATTGAACCTTCTGCCGGTTTTAGATTACTTAAATCCATTTTATACTATTAATTAGGATTGTTTACAATTCTTCAACTTCAACTAAGTGTTTCACTCTGTTGACCATTCCCATGATCTGTGGATTAACCTCGTGCTCAACTACCCTGTTAATTTTGTTAAGTCCCAGAGCCACCAAGGTTTTCTTTTGTCTCGCCGGACGTCCAATTCCGCTTTTAACCTGTTTGATTATTATCTTACTCATTTTTCCGGTAGTTTAAAATAAAAAATTAACCATTAAATACCTTTTCAAGTGGGATGCCTCTCATTTGAGCAATAGTATAGGGATCACGCATTTTGAGTAAAGCATTAATTGTTGCTTTTACTACACTATGCGGGTTTGACGAACCTTTTGACTTTGCAAGTACATCTTTAATACCAACACTCTCGAATACAGCACGCATCGCACCACCGGCAATTACACCAGTACCAGCTGAGGCAGGTTTCATAAAAACAAAAGCACCACTATATTTACCAACGGCCTCATGAGGAAGAGTTCCATTTAGAACCGGAATCTTAATCAGATTTTTCTTGGCATCGTCAATACCTTTGGAAATGGCCGAAGCCACCTCTTTTGCTTTACCTAACCCAAAACCTACAACACCCTTTTCGTTACCTACTACAACGATAGCTGAAAAGCTGAAAGTTCTACCACCTTTGGTAACCTTGGTTACCCGTTGGATACTTACAAGCTTATCCTTGAATTCTATCTCGCTTGATTTTACTCGTTTAACGTTTACGTTTGTCATGATTCCTTAAAATTTAAGTCCGCTCTTTCTTGCTGCTTCCGCCAAAGCTTTAACTCGTCCATGGTACAGATATCCGTTGCGATCGAAAACAACAGTTTTAATACCTGCATCCAATGCTTTCTTTGCAATTTCACCGCCAACTTTTTGCGACAACTCTATTTTTGTACCTTTTTCCTTCGATAACTCACCACCTTTTGTAGATGCTGAAATCAAAGTTTTTCCGTTTAGATCATCAATCAACTGAGCATAAATCTCTTTGTTGCTTCTGAAAACAGAAAGGCGTGGTTGTTCAGGAGTACCAGATATGATTTTTCTTATCCGTAGCTTAATCCTATTTCTTCTGTATTGTTTTCTGTTCTTTATTGCCATTTCACAATGGAGTTTTATCAGATTAAATATTATTGTCCATCTATTAACTAGCAGCTGCTTTACCTGCTTTACGCTTAATTTCTTCACCAAGGTATTTAATACCTTTACCTTTATAAGGTTCGGGTTTTCTCAGAGATCGGATTTTTGCAGCAATTTGTCCTACAAGCTGTTTATCAGCCGATGTAAGAATTATTCGTGGGTTTTTACCTCTTTCGGTAACAGTTTCGGCTTTCACTTCATCGGGAAGAATCATAATTATGTTGTGTGAAAAACCCAACGCAAATTCAATTTGATTTCCCTTAGCTTGTGCCTTATAACCAACCCCTACAAGTTCCTGGGTAATTTTATACCCTTCCGATACACCTTTAACCATGTTTGCCAATAACGACCTGTAAAGTCCGTGCATTGCTTTATGACGCTTTTGATCAGTTGGGCGTATTACAACTACTTTCCCATCTTCAACTTTTACACTAAGATCGGAATCGATCTTTTGTTCGAGCGTACCCAATTTACCTTTTACGGTAACAATGTTATTATCGGCTACTTTAATTTCAACTCCTTGCGGAATCGCAATCGGTAATTTTCCTATTCTTGACATTTTATTCTCTCTTTTTAGCTGACGTAACAAATTACTTCGCCGCCAATTTTCTGCTGACGGGCTTCTTTATCAGTCATCAGTCCTCTTGAAGTGCTAATAACAGCTACACCCAAACCGTTCAATACACGTGGTAAATCGCGATGTCCCTCGTATTTTCTAAGACCAGGCCGACTTGCTCTTTCAATTGTCGTAATTGCCGGAAGCTTTGAAACCGGATTATACTTTATGGCAATTTTTATGCTTTTCGGGAATTTATCTTCTTCGAATTTGTAATTTAATATATATCCTTTTTCGAACAAAATTTTTGTTAATTCCTGCTTCATTTTGGAGGATGGTATCTCAACGACACGATGCCCAGCCATTATGGCATTTCTTAACCTTGTGAGATAATCTGAAATTGGATCAGTAAACATATTCTGAACTTTATATTTATTTCTTATTCTTTATTTACCAACTTGCTTTTTTAACTCCCGGAATTAATCCCGATAATGCCATTTCGCGAAAATTAATTCGCGATACACCGAATAGTCTCATATACCCTTTGGGGCGACCAGTAAGGTTACAACGATTGTGCATACGAACTGCGGAGGAGTTCTTAGGTAACTTTTGTAATGCAACATAGTCACCTGCTTCTTTAAGAGCGGCACGCTTCTCAGCGTATTTGTCAACGAGTTTTTTTCTCTTGACTTCTCTTGCTTTCATCGACTCTTTAGCCATAAATCAATATTTATTTTTGATTTTTAAATGGTAATCCAAATGCTTTCAACAAAGCAATTGCCTCGGTATCATTTTTTGCACTAGTAACAAAAGTGACATCCAAACCATTGATTTTGTTAACCTTATCAATAACGATTTCGGGAAATACAATTTGCTCGGTTATACCAAGTGTATAGTTCCCTCTACCATCAAACCCTTTGTCGTTGATACCTCTAAAATCTCTTATCCTGGGAATAGATACAGATACTAACCTATCAAGAAATTCGTACATCTGATTTTGGCGCAGGGTAACCCTTACACCAATTGGCATACCTTTTCTCAATTTAAAGTTAGAGATATCTTTCTTTGATTTTGTAGCTACAGC
This sequence comes from Bacteroidales bacterium, assembly GCA_029939965.1. GTDB lineage: Bacteria > Bacteroidota > Bacteroidia > Bacteroidales > 4484-276 > SABY01. The sequence continues at coordinate 17,535 of JAOZRY010000001.1, forward strand.
TTTTTGTCCTGCAATGAGCGACATTTCTGTAATACCACCATCAATCAGTTTTTTGTCTGTGATTGCATCACCCAAACCCTGATTCAACGCTATTTTCAGCAACTTCGGAACCTGCATTGGACTCTTGAATTCGAATTGCTTAAGGAGTTGCGGATGAATCTCCTCTATGTACTTTGTTTTAAGTCTTGGAATGTAACTCATTATTTAATTACCTCCCCTGATTTTTTTGAATAGCGAACAAGTTTACCTGATTTTTCATCGATTTTTCGACCTAAGCGTGTGGCATTTCCTGCACCATCAATTAGCATAAGATTTGATAATTTAATTGGTGATTCTTTCTTGACTATGCCACCCTGTGGGTTTTGAGCATCAGGTTTCGCATGCTTCGATACCATGTTAACACTTTCGACGATTGCAGTTTTTTTCTTATGATCGACGAGTAAGACCTTACCTTGCTGGCCTTTTGAATCGCCGGAAATAACCATTACATTATCGCCTTTAATTATATATAATTTATAGTCTTTCATTGTCTACTAATTTTTTAAAGAACCTCTGGTGCCAGAGAAACAATTTTCATATACTGTTTTTCTCTCAGCTCGCGAGCTACAGGGCCAAAAATACGTGTACCTATCATTTCGCCAGTTGTGTTTAAAAGAACAACAGCATTATCCTCAAAACGAATGTATGTACCATCTGGTCTCCTGGTTTCTTTCCTTGTTCTAACAATAACAGCTTTTGAAACCGTACCTTTTTTTATGTTTCCTGACGGTAGTGCATGCTTTACGGTAACAATAATACTATCACCAATGCGAGCATACCGTTTACCTGTACCGCCCAGCACACTTATGCAAAGCACCTCTTTTGCTCCACTATTGTCAGCTACTGATAATCTGGATTCTTTTTGTATCATGACTACTTAGCTCTTTCGATAATTTCAACTAATCTCCAACATTTATTTTTACTCAAAGGCCTGGTTTCCATAATGCGAACTGTATCACCAATGTTACATTCGTTTTTCTCATCATGTGCAGAAAACTTTGAAGATTTCCTAACGAATTTTTTGTAAATTGGGTGCTTCACCCTGCGCTCAACCTGAACCACAATAGACTTTTCCATCTTATTACTGGTAACTAGGCCAATACGTTCTTTTCTTAACGATCTTGTTGATTTGGCTTCCATTATTATGAAATCTGATTATAATTTTTCATCAAGTTGTCTTTTGCGAATTTCCGTTTTTAATCTAGCTACAGTTCTTCTGTAGTCAACGATTTTATTCGGGTTTTCGAGTGGTGAAACAGCGTGATTAAGTTTCAACTTATTTAACTGCTTCTCCTCTTCTTCTAGTCTTTCAAGCAAATCGTCGTTTGACAATTCTAATATAACATTTTGTTTCATGTTTCCGAATTATTCGAAATATTATTCTTGATAATCTCTTCTTACAATAAATTTAGTGATAACAGGAAGTTTTTGAGCAGCAAGCCTGAGTGCTTCTTTGGCAACATTTAAAGGAACGCCATCAGCTTCAAAAATAATTCTTCCCGGAGTAACTCTTGCTACAAAATATTCGGGTGCACCTTTACCTTTACCCATCCTAACCTCTGCAGGCTTTTTTGTAACAGGTTTATCAGGAAAGACTTTGATCCATATCTGACCCTCACGTTTCATATAACGTGTAACGGCCTGACGAGCAGCCTCTATTTGTCGTCCTGTAAGCCAGGCTGACTGAAGAGTTTTGATTCCGAATGATCCAAAAGCAAGCTCGTTTCCGCGTCCTGCGTTCCCCTTCATTTTACCTTTCTGCTGCTTCCTGAATTTCGTTTTCCTTGGCTGTAACATTTTTATTAATTATTGAAATGTGGATATAATTCGTTTTTTACTTTCGCTGGCGTGGTTGTCTCGACCGTGGCCTTCTTCCACCGCCACCTGCAGGTCCGCCAGGCCCACCAGGTCCTCTTTGTTTATTTTCGCCCACTGACATTGGAACTATTTCCGGCTTACCAAAAATTTCGCCTTTACATATCCATACTTTGATACCAATTCTACCATAAGTTGTATGGGCTTCTGTTTTTGCGTAATCAATATCAGCCCTCAGGGTATGCAATGGTGTACGTCCTTCTTTATACATTTCGGAACGAGCCATTTCAGCACCACCTACACGACCTGCTATAAGAACTTTAATTCCTTCGGCACCTATTCTCATTGTAGATGCAATAGAAGTTTTAATGGCTCTTCTGAAAGATATTCTTCCTTCGATCTGACGGGCTATAGCATTAGCTACCAAAACCGCATCAAGTTCAGGCCTTTTTATTTCACTAATATTGATCTGTATTTCTTTGCCTGTTAACTTTTTCAGCTCTTCTTTGAGTTTGTCAACTTCCTGACCACCTTTACCAATTATGATACCCGGACGAGCCGTATTGATAGTAACGGTAACAAGCTTTAATGTACGTTCAATATATATTTTTGAAATACCAGCTTTGGAAAGACGGGCGTTGAGATATTTCCTGATTTTATCATCTTCAAACAATTTGGCGTTAAAATCTTTTCCGCCATACCAGTTTGATTCCCATCCTTTAATGATTCCTAACCTAAGACCTGTTGGATTAGTTTTCTGTCCCATTAATTATTGTGATATTGATTATTATACATCTGTTTATTTTTCAGTATCAACTAAAACTTCTCTACTATCGAGAATAACCGTAACGTGGTTTGATCTTTTTCTGATCCTGTGAGCACGACCCTGCGGTGCAGGACGTATTCTCTTTAATACTCTGGCGCTGTCAACCATTATCGACTTAATGTACAAGTTATGGTCTTCCATTCTAACACCTTCATTTTTCTCCTGCCAATTGGCTATTGCCGAAAGAACTAGTTTATATAAGCGACCGGCAGCCTGATTTGGTTTAAATTTCAAAATATTCAAAGCAGTTTCCACATTCTCATTTCTAACCAGATCAACCATTAGCCTCATCTTCCTGGGAGATGTAGGGCAATTGTTCAACTTGGCAATGTAGAGGCTCTTCCTGGCATCTTTTTTTGCCTCCGCTGTTATTTGTTTACGTGATCCCATGATTATTTACCTTTATTATTTACCTTTCTTTCTACTACCGGCATGACCTCTGAATTGTCTTGTCGGTGCAAATTCTCCTAATTTATGACCAACCATGTTTTCGGTTACGTAAACAGGAATAAATTTATTTCCGTTGTGAACAGCTATGGTTAATCCAACAAAATCAGGAGATATAATGGATGCTCTTGACCAAGTTTTGATAACTGACTTCTTACTGGAAGCCTGGCTCTCAAGAACTCTCTTGTCGAGCTTGTAATGAATAAATGGACCTTTTTTAAGCGAACGACTCATTTTTTCTATTATTTACAAATTATTTCTTCCTTCTTTCGATGATGTATTTATTAGACGCTTTTTTGCGAGAGCGTGTTTTAAAACCCTTGGAGGGCATACCATTTCTTGATCTGGGCAAACCACCTGATGCTCTACCTTCACCACCACCCATTGGGTGATCTACAGGATTCATTACAACACCTCTCACTCTTGGTCTTCTACCCAACCAACGCGAACGTCCGGCTTTTCCAGAAACTTCCAGACTATGATCCATATTAGATACAATACCAATGGTAGCTTTACAAGTTTGCAGTAGCATTCTGGTTTCACCTGATGGCAGTTTAATAATAGCAAATTTTCCATCTCTCGTCATCAACTGAGCATACGAACCTGCACTTCGAGCCATTTTGGCACCCTGCCCCGGACGGAGTTCAATATTATGAATCAACGTACCAAAAGGAATCTCGCTTAAGTAAAGTGCATTACCAACATCTGGCGATACTCCTTTACCTGATTTTATTTGTTGACCAACTTTAATACCATTAGGAGCAATGATGTATCGTTTTTCATCATCATCATATTTCACAAGAGCGATTCTGGCACTTCTGTTAGGATCGTACTCAATCGTAAGTACTTCGGCTGAAACCCCTTCTTTATCCCTTCTGAAATCTATCCGGCGATATTTTTGCTTATGACCGCCACCCAAATAACGCATGGTCATTTTACCCTGATTATTCCTACCACCAGATTTTTTATTAGGCTCAAGTAAGCTCTTTTCTGGTTTGTTAGTAGTAATCTCATCAAACGCACTAATAATCTTAAAGCGCTGACTGGATGTTGTCGGTTTGAATTTTTTTAAAGCCATTTATCTTAAATATTGCTGTAAAAATCAATTGTTTCACCATCGGCTAAAGTAATAATAGCCTTTTTTGTAGCATTAGTTTTTCCGCTGATCAAGCCAGTCTTGGTATATTTTGATTTGCTTTTGCCTGCAACATTCATAGTATTTACAGACTCAACCTCAACACCATACAATTCCTCGACAGCCTTTTTAATCTGAACCTTATTTGCCTCTTTGTGCACGATAAACCCAAACCTATTGAGTTTTTCTCCCAGGCCAGTCATCTTTTCGGTAATAATCGGCTTAATTATAATATTCATTTTTACCTACAGTTTTGATTCTCTGAATCGTTTTAGTTGTTTTTAAACATCTCATCAATACCCTTTATTGAACCCTCACACAGAAGTATCCGTTGGGCGTTCATTAAATCATAACTGTTTAGGTTATTGGAATTAAGATATTTTACCTTTTCTATATTTCTTGCAGACAAAGATACATTTAGATATGTTTCAGGCATCACCAACAATACTTTTGTTCCTTCCAACTCAAATCCTTTGAGGATTTTAATGAACTCTTTGGTTTTTGGTGTATCGAAGTTAAAATCTTCAACAATGGTGATTTTTTGCTCGCCAGCCTTGTAAGAAAGAACAGATTTACGAGCTAACCTTTTAACCTTTTTATTAAGCTTAAACCCATAGTCTTTTGGTCGTGGCCCAAATACTCTACCACCGCCTCTAAAAATTGGACTTTTGATAGATCCGGCTCTTGCTGTACCAGTTCCTTTTTGCTTTTTGATCTTACGGGTACTTCCAGAAATATCACTTCTTTCTTTCGATTTGTGAGTACCTTGTCGCCTGTTAGCCATGATCTGCTTTACATCAAGATATATTGCATGATCATTTGGCTCAATTCCGAATATGGAATCATCGAGCTCAACTGTGCGATCAGTCTTTTCTCCGTCTATTTTATAAACTGTTAACTCCATCTTTCAACGATTACATATGATCCATTGGCTCCCGGCACTGAACCTTTAACCAGTAATAAATTATTTTTTTTATCTATTTTAATGACCTGAAGGTTGATCATCTTAGCCCTTTTGTTTCCCATTCTTCCAGCCATTCTCATACCTTTAAAAACTCTTGAAGGCCATGATGATGCTCCAATTGAACCTGGCGCACGTAAACGATTATGCTGACCGTGGGTTTTATCACCTACACCTTTAAATCCATAACGTTTTACAACTCCTTGAAATCCTTTTCCCTTCGAAATACCGGCTACATCAATAAATTCTCCTTCTTCGAATACAGTAGCATCAATTATTTCGCCTACTTTCTTTTGATGCCCTACTTCGAATCTGGTAAATTCTCTAAGCACTCTCTTTGGTGATACACCTGCTTTCGCAAAGTGCCCCTTCATAGCTTTTGTTGTATGCTTTTCCTTCTTTTCGTCAAAAGCAATCTGTATTGCTTCGTAACCATCGGATTGTTTCGTCTTTACCTGAGTAACTACACATGGGCCAGCTTCGATAACAGTACAGGGAATGTTTTTTCCTGCTTTATCAAATACGGCGGTCATCCCGATTTTTTTACCTATTATTCCAGACATTATATAATAATGTTAAATTTATTCTAAAATAAAATATCCAAAAGTGCTATTTACACTTTAATTTCAACCTCAACCCCACTTGGCAACTCGAGTTTCATCAATGCATCGATAGTTTTGGTGGTAGAACTGTAAATATCGAGCAAACGCTTATATGAAGAAAGTTCGAACTGCTCCCTGGATTTCTTATTTACAAAGGTGGCTTTATTTACTGTAAAAATCTTTTTGTTTGTAGGCAATGGTATTGGTCCACTAACTACAGCCCCTGTATTTTTAACAGTTTTTACGATTTTTTCAGCTGATTTGTCAACCAAGTTATGATCGTATGACTTTAGCTTTATTCTAATCCTTTGACTCACTTTTATTAATTATTTATGAATAAGTTGAACTCTAATTTTTTACTACGTATCCTTTTATCTTATAAAGAACCTCTTGAAGAAGATCTGTAGGCAATTTTGAAAAATGTGAAAACTCCATACTTGATGTTGCCCTCCCAGAAGATGCAGAACGTAAAGTAGTTATATAGCCAAACATTTCAGCTAATGGAACCTTTGCTTTCAGAACCTGAACATTAAACTTTGAAGAAACATCTTCAAGTTGTCCACGCTTTTTATTTATATCACTACTAATGTCGCCAACATAATCATCCGGAGTAGATACTTCGAGACTCATAATAGGTTCAAGCAGTGTAAGTTTTAATAATTTGGTTGCATTTCTAAAGCCTATATTTGCAGCAATTTCAAAAGCAAGCTGATCTGAATCTACCGGATGAAATGAACCGTCTTTCAAGACAATTCTCATGTTGTAAACTGCAAATCCGGCCAATGGTCCGTTCATCATTGCCTTTTCAAATCCGCTTCTTGTGGCTTCGATATACTCTTTAGGGAGTCTGCCTCCTTTAACTTCTGATACAAACTGTAATCCAATCTGCTTATCAGCAGCAGGACCTATCTCAAAAGTAATATCAGCAAATTTACCTTTACCGCCCGATTGTTTTTTATATATTTCCTGATGAACAATAGTACTATCGAAAGCTTCTTTATATGCAACTGTAGGTTTGCCTTTATTACATTCTACATTAAACTCGCGTTTCAATCTGTCAGTTAAAATATCGATATGAAGCTCACCCATGCCACTAATAATTGTCTGGCCGGTTTCATCATCCATCTTCACCTTAAAGGTAGGGTCTTCTTCCGAAAGCTTTTGTAATGAATCACTCAGTCGCTCTACATCATCCTGAAACTTCGGCTCAACTGCCATATTAATCACAGGCTCTGGAAATTTAATGTTTTCCAGAACAACCGGATGATTAATTGCACATAATGTATCGCCGGTTCTTATCTTTTTAAATCCAACTAATGCTCCAATATCACCAGCTTCAAGTGTTTCCAGAGGAATTTGCTTATTTGCATGCATCTGCATAATCCTCGAAATTCTCTCTTTTTTGCCAGTACCTGTATTAAGTACTTGCACACCCTGAGCGATTGTTCCGGAATAAACCCTGATAAAAGCTATTTTCCCAACAAAAGAATCAGTAGAAATTTTAAATGCAAGTGCAGCAAAATCATCATCTGTTATGGTTTCGCGCATTTCTTCCTTTTCGGTGTAGGGATTTATTCCCATTACAGCTGGAAGATCAAGCGGAGAAGGAAGATAAGCAGTTATAGAATCTAACAGGCGTTGGATGCCTTTGTTTTTAAATGCAGAACCGCAAAGCACAGGAGTAATCCTTAGTTCAATAGTTGCTTTTCTGATGGCTTCAATCATTTCTTCTTCAGAAATTGATTTCGGATCCCTGATAAATTTTTCCAAGAGCTCATCACTTTCTTCAGCAACTCCTTCAATCAGGTTTGTTCTATACTGTTTAACAGTTTCAGCAATATCTTCCGGTATCTCAGATTCTGTAAAAATCATTCCTTTGGAAGTATCGTCCCACTCATAGGCTTTATTAGTAATAAGATCAACAACTCCTTTAAAATCATCTTCACTTCCAATTGGAATTTGTAAAGGAATTGGGTTTGCACCAAGCTTATCTTTAATTTGACCTATTACCTTAAAATAATCAGCCCCGGTACGATCCATCTTATTGACGAAACTAATACGGGGCACATTATATTTATCGGCCTGACGCCAAACTGTTTCTGATTGAGGCTCAACACCACCAACAGCACAAAAAATTGCAATAGCACCATCGAGAACTCTTAACGACCTTTCAACCTCTACAGTAAAGTCAACATGGCCTGGAGTATCAATGATGTTTATTTTATAATTATCATTTTTAAAATCCCAAAAAACTGTAGTTGCAGCAGATGTTATGGTTATTCCGCGCTCCTGCTCCTGAATCATATAATCCATGGTAGCAGCACCATCGTGAACTTCACCCATCTTATAATTGATGCCGGTATAATACAGGATACGCTCAGTTGTTGTGGTTTTACCCGCATCAATATGAGCCATTATTCCAATGTTCCTGATATTTTTTAACAACTGTGGCATCTGTAATTTACTGTTTCCTTTTATGAGATTTTATTAAAATCTAAAATGTGAGAATGCTTTATTGGCATCAGCCATTCTGTGTGTATCTTCTTTCTTTTTAAAGGCACCACCTTCTTCTTTGTAGCCAGCCATAATTTCAGAAGCAAGACATCTGGCCATTGATTTTTCATTTCTTTTTCTGGCAAAAGTAATCAGGTTTTTCATCCCAATAGATTGCTTTCTTGCAGCTGGAATTTCTGTAGGAATCTGGAAAGTTGCACCACCAATTCTGCGGCTTCTTACCTCCACAGCAGGTGTTACATTAACAAGTGCTTTTTTCCATACCTCAAGACCATCTTCTTTTGATCTTTCAGCAACGACATCAATAGCATCGTAAAAAATCTTGAAAGCAAGATCCTTTTTGCCGCAAAGCATCAGATTATTTATGAATTTTGTAACAATCTGATCATTAAACTTCGGGTCAGGAAGGATGATTCTCTTTTTTGGTTTTGATTTCCTCATGTTACTTCAAATTATATCTCAATACTTATTATTTTTTTTGCTTAGGACGCTTTGTTCCGTACTTTGATCTGCGCTGTGTACGACCTTCAACTCCAGACGTATCTAAAGCTCCTCTAATGATGTGATATCTTACACCTGGTAAGTCTTTCACACGACCACCTCTAATCATTACGATGGAGTGTTCCTGGAGATTGTGACCTTCGCCAGGAATGTAAGCATTCACCTCTTTTTGGTTTGTTAGCCTTACTCTTGCAACCTTACGCATGGCTGAGTTAGGCTTTTTTGGAGTTGTTGTGTAAACTCGCACACAAACACCCCTACGCTGCGGACAACCATCCAGTGCGGGAGATTTGCTCTTTTCTGTTAACTTTTTGCGGCCTTTACGAACCAACTGTTGTATTGTAGGCATATTAAACTTTGGTTTAATTTTTGCTTTTATCCCCTTTTTATTTTCGGGGTGCAAAAGTACAAAAATTTTTTAATCAATAACCTAATCCTGAAAAAAATTTCAGAATTTAATAATTTCAACTGTGTAAAGGAAAAATAAAGGAAGGTTAAACTCTCTTTTTAAGGTAAAATGACCGATTTTTTTTTCTGTCATTAGAAACCTTTTACTACCTCAACTTTTCAGGTTTCCTTTATATTTCTCTTTTCAATAAAATATCTTTAAGATCGAACCAAATATTCGTTACTCTCAAAGCGGGCACAAAAGTACAAGCAATTTTTAAAAAACAAAATTATTTTTTGTTATTTATTAAAACAATGTAATAATAAATTATGATTTTGAATCCAACTACCTTATTTCAAATTCTTTACATCAATAAAAAAATCTGGAAATAAACACGCCTTACAAAGATAATTAATATGGCAGATTATCTTATTAGCAAATGATTTTGATTTTCCCATGATTACAATCTTAGAGGACTATTAGCAGCAACGTTATTTAGTGTGCGCCAGAAAACGCCGATATCATCGTTGGACTTGTGTTGAAAACAGTCATTTACAAAAGTAAACTCCTTGATTTTCAACACTACGTCCGCCTCGATCTCAACGATTTCTGACACCCACTTTCTGAAATATTGAGTTTTCGTGATAACATTATTTACTTTTAGAATTTTTCAATGAAAATTTACAACTAAACAAAGGAGAAAAATCAAAAAAATGCGGATTTATCAGCGAAATTTTTAATTTTGGCTCAAATATTAGTAAAATGGTTATAAACTTTTCAAACAATAAACCGGATTATTTCGTGCAAAGAACCCCAAGTTCAGTTGGTTGTTGCGATGCTTCAGAAAGAAAAAATAAACTATATACTTCTAATAATTTTCTGAGCACCATAACAAATTAGCAATAAAATCCCCAAACATGAAACCAGAAAAATCCACGATACTCATTGTTGATGACATCCCGACAAATATTCAGGTTATCGGAAACCTACTCCGTATCAACGGTTATGATATTGCTTTTACTGACAATGGTAAAGATGCCATAGAAATGGCACAAAATAACAATTACGATTTGATATTGTTAGACATAATGATGCCAGTTATGGATGGTTATGAAGTGTGCAAAACATTAAAAAATATTCAGGGAACAAAAAGCATTCCGATCATTTTTTTAACTGCTAAATCAGATCCTGCAAGTTTGGTAAAAGGTTTTGATTTGGGAGCTGTGGATTTTGTTACAAAACCATTTAAGACACCCGAATTGCTTGCAAGAGTACAAACCCACATTACCCTCAAAAAAACCACAGAAGAATTACAGGCAACTAATGCTATGAAAGATAAACTTATGTCGATTATCGCTCATGATTTAAGAGGTCCTGTTGGAAATTTTGGCTCAGCACTAACTATGCTTATCGAAAACCTTGACACATTTAACCAGCAAATGCTTTGTGAAACCATGAACGAACTCAATGTTTCAGCTTCAAGAGTATTTGAGTTGCTCGAAAATTTATTAGCCTGGGCACGTAGTCAGAATAACGAAATAGAGTTCCAACCGGTAACCTTTAATATTTGTAATGTAATTACAAATAATATCGAATTACTTGAAAACAGTGCCTCTCAAAAGCAAATATCATTTATCCGAAATTTCCCAAAGAACATTGAAATTTCGGCTGATATAAATATGATCAATACAGTTTTAAGAAATCTACTAACTAATGCCATAAAATATTCGAATGCAGGTGGAAAAATTGAAATCAAAGTACAAGACAAAAATCATAAAGCATTGATCTCGGTACGCGATTTTGGCGTGGGTATCGATAAAAATAATTTGGAGAATATATTTTCCCCCAATCGTTACTACTCAACTTATGGCACCTCCAACGAAAAAGGAACGGGCTTAGGGTTAAAACTATGTAAAGATTTTGTAACCAGAAACAGAGGAGAAATATTTGTTGAGAGTAGGCCGGGACACGGATCAATATTTTCATTTACCTTGCCAAAACTGATTACTGATGTTTAATATCCATCTGAACTTACAGAACAAAGAAATATATCTTATTTTTATCCAGAAATGATGATATTATGAAAAATTTATTCATTACCATTTTATTCCTACAATCCTTTTCTGCATTTTCTAATCAATACACTGACAGCTTGTGGTCAGTTATCCGCAGTTATGAATATTCCGATTCACTCAAATTGGAAGCTTACGAAGACATCACAAAATACTTTTTGCATGAAAACAAGGACTCGTGCCGGACGATTTGCGAGGAGGGGATGGGATTTTCGAAGATGACAAATAATGCAAGGTTTGAATGGTCTTTTTATAACAGGATCGGGATATCATACATTTATGAAGACAACTACCAGGAAACGGCAAATTATTGGATAAAAGCACTGGAAATTGCTGAGATGGCACATGACACCTTTACAATTGCTCAAACGATCAACAACCTTGGTGCCCTTTATGATACCATGAAAGAATATGAAAAAGCGATTGAACACTATTCCAGGTCACTTCTGTACAAACAACAAAACAATGATTATTTTGGCATGGCCATGACGCAAATGAGTATATGCATTTGCCTTGGCTATTTAAAGCAATATAAAAAAGCAAATACAGTAATACATGAGGTACTGAAATTGGTAGAGCAAATTGAAGATCATAACGACAAACAGAAAATTTATACTAACATCGGTTTATATTACAGCTACATTGGAACGCATTTCAACATACTGAGAAATGTTTTTAAAGGGCTGAAATATTTTGCATTAGCCGAAACAGAACTCGAAAATACAGACAACATAATGGATAAAATCTCCAATATGATAAATATTGGTGAGGTCTATCTGTATTTAAATGATACGCTGAGTGGTTTTAAATATATTAATGACGCTAAACTTCTGGCCAAAAAAAATCATGCGTTGCAAAAGCAAAGTGTTATTTTTGAAATACTTAACAATTACTATTTCGAAAAAGAAAATTATAAATTGGCCTATTATTACAACGACTCAATGCAACAAATTAACGATGTAATAAATAGCACTGCAACACAAATAGCCATAGAAGATATTAGCACCAAATATGAATCGGAGAAAAAGGAGAGGGAGAATCTTCAATTAAAACAGGAAGTGAGAGATGAAGAGATTGAGAATGATCGACAAAAAAGAATTAATACCATAATCCTGTGCTTCCTTGCAGTTCTTGCACTTTTTGGAGCTATTGTATCATCATTATCGTATAGACTTCGAAACAAAAATACAGAGCTTACCAAAAACAAAAATGAGCTTATTAAACTGAACGATTACTTAAAAATTTCAAAAGAGGAAACTGAAAAAGCACTGGAATTTAAATCGCTGTTTTTGGCAAACATGAGCCATGAAATCAGAACACCATTAAATATAATTATCGGCTTTAATAACATACTTCGGAAAAATCTTAACGACCCAAAACTTGCAAGTTTTACCGAAGCTATCGAAATGAGCAGTTACAATTTACTACGGTTTCTGAACGACATCCTCGACATGTCGAAGATTGAAGCCGGCAAACTATTGCTCAATCCCGAAAATATAAATATCAGGTCGTTGGTTAATGATATCCATGAACTCTTTTTACTTAAAACATCTCAAAAAAACATTGATTTTATTGTTGATATTGATGAATCCGTTCCACCGAGAATTATAATTGATGAAGTACGACTCAGGCAGATTTTGGTTAACCTAATTGGGAATGCAATTAAATTTACTGAACATGGGTATATTAAAATTCATATTGATTCACCTCAAAATGCAAACTATCATATTGAGTTTTCAACAACCAAAAACATAAGGATACAGATTACAGATACGGGAGTTGGTATTAAACCTGATGATTTTGAACGAATATTTGAATCATTCAGACAGGTAAACATTAAAGAGCAGAAACAACTTGGAGGTACAGGTCTCGGTCTTCCCATTTCAAAACGTTTGACCGAAATGATGAATGGTGTAATAAGTGTAGAAAGTAAACGTGGGCAAGGGAGCACCTTTTCTATTTTGTTCAGCGATGTTCCCTTAGGCGATAACTCAAACAAAAATAGAACTGAAAAAATAAATCTGACAGAAAATCTTGATTATGAATTTACCGGTGGAACATTATTGATTGCCGATGATGAAGAGTTGAACCGCAATCTTATTAAAGTTTGTTTTGAAAATACAAATGTTACTGTAATTGAAGCCGTTAATGGAGAAGAGGCTATTGAATCGGCAAAACAAAACAATCCTGATGTTATACTGATGGATGTAAAAATGCCGGTTATTGATGGCATTGAAGCAACAAGTATTATTAAAAAGGACGAAAATCTAAAACATATTCAAATCATCGCTGTTTCGGCTTCCAACATTTTCGACAGATTGGATAATGAACATCTAAAGATGTTTTCAGGGCTTATAACCAAACCTGTTTGCATAGATGAACTCTATGAAAAAATGGCTGAATTTTTAGCACATAAAGCTAAACTAAAAGCTAATGCTTTAAACTTATCTCCAAAATCTTTAATGGATCATTTTGCAAATGATAAAACTAAGATAACACCTATAATTATCGACACGCTTACTGGTGAATTATCATCAAAATGGTCGCATATTTTTGGCACTAATTCCATGAATGGAATTCTCGAATTTACAACGGAACTAAACGAATTTGCCATTAAAAACGATCTGAAAGAAATACAGGCATTTGCTGAACAAATTATGAAATCGGGTAAGAATTTTGATACTGAAAAAGTTAACCAACTTTTAAAACAATACCCTGAAATTGTGAATTTATTAAAATTATAATACTGACAATTAACCAATGGAAAAACTGTACCAAAACAACGAAATAAAGGTTTTGGTTGTTGATGACAACCCACAAAACATCCAAATTATAGGGCGAAATTTATTAGAACAAGATTATAACATTTCGTATGCTACCGATGGATTTGAGGCATTAAAAATACTTAACAGCGATACGTTGTTTGATTTAGTATTATTAGACATCCTGATGCCTGAAATGGATGGCTTTGAAGTTTTTAGGGAGATAAAGAAAAACCCAAAGTTCAAATCTGTGTCCATTATTTTTCTCTCGGCAAAATCGGATAGCAAAAGTGTAATTAAAGGTCTCAAATTAGGTGCAAACGATTACATTACAAAACCATTTAATGCTGACGAGTTATTGCTTAGAGTAAAAACCCAGGTAGATTTGAAGAAACACCAGGAAAAAATTGAACAAATTAATCAGGTGCTTGAAAAAAAAGTACTCGAAAAAACCAGGGAACTACGATTTGCCAATGAAAAACTAAGTATGCTCGAAAAATCGAAAAGTGATTTCCTGAAACTTGTGAGCCATGAAATGAGAACACCATTAAACATAATCAATGGTTTTTCTGAAATATTGTCGGAATCCTTAAAAGGCACAGAACATTATGAAGAAATAACAAGCCTGAAAAACTCTTCTGACAGATTAATCTCGCTTGCTGACACGGCGTTGCTCATTACCGAAATACAGCTTGGAAAATACACACTTGATTTTGAGAAAATTGATTTCGAACGACTTTGCTATGAGGCAACAAAGTTCTGCTTGCAAATATATCCGGAGAAAACATTCACATTTCAATATACTCTCAACAAGAAGGAATGGGACATTTTTGGCGATTTTGATCTGCTCAAAAATATTTTGTGTAAAATTATAGAAAATTCAATGATCGCCTGTAATAACAATGGACAAATCAGTTTTAGTTTAATCGATTCTGAAAGGGATATAACGCTTGAAATCAGGGATAATGGCCCAGGTTTCGACGATGAAGATATGGGAAAGCTGTTTGGATTTTTTGCAAAAGAAGGCCCTGATTCTGATCACGACGGATTTGGACTTGGACTTGCAGCAGTAAAACTTGTAATGGATTTACACTCCGGGCAGGTTGTAATAAAAAACCTTGAGGAGGGAGGTGCCTTAGTGTGTCTGGTTTTTGAAAAGGAATTTAATCAGCAAAAATTATAAACTCTTTTCTTAATGATTCAAATTCAGGGTGATATTTTGCGGAAATAAGACGGTTTGCCGCTCCCACAAATTGTTTACCTTTCTTCGTCAGACTCAGCAAATCTTCATCATTAACGATTAGTCCATTTTCAACAGATTTGTGAACGATCAGTTCAATAAAACTCACATCCCAGCCAAAGTGTTGACTAAAATGCACTTTGCGACGCTCTTCGATGTTATCATTTTCGCCACTATGATTGTATAAATGTAAGACAATGGTCATTTGGGCAAACTCAATTTTTTGCCTTCGTTTACGCATTATAATCGACACTAAACCCCGCTGTGGTGCGGCAATGTAAACCAATAAGAAAACCACCCCACACATTGTAGCCATCGAACCCGAAATGGAAGCATCGAGCCATCGGGCAAGCCAGTAGCCCGATATGGCAGATATTACTCCAACCAACGATGAAATCAATATCATCGATTTCAGCTCATCGGTAAGCAAATATGCCGTGGCAGCGGGAGCTATCATTAAAGCCACCACCAAAATGGCTCCAACAGCTTCGAAGGCACCCACAGTAGTAATCGATACAATACTCATTAAAGCATAGTTTAATGCCAGTGGAGCAAATCCAAGGGTGGCTGCCAAACCAGCATCGAAAGTGCTAATTTTTAATTCTTTAAAAAACACAACGGTAAACAGCAAATTCAAAAGCAAAATAATTCCCATTACCCACGCACTTTTCGGGCCTACATCTATCCCTGAAATCATCAACCTGTTGAAAGGAGCAAAAGCAAGCTCACCCATAAGTACAGCATCAGTATCCAAATGAATATTAGAGAGATTTCTGGAAATAATGATTACCCCAATACTAAATAATGCCGGAAAAACCAAACCCATGGCGGCATCTTCCTTTACAAGCTTAGTTTTGTTAAGCAGCTCTACCAAAACCACCATAAACAACCCGGTTAACGCAGCCAATAAAATTAAAACAGGCGAGTTGAGCGATTCAGTAAGCAGAAAGCCGATTACTATTCCCGGAAGGATAGCATGGCTAATAGCATCGCTGATCATAGACATTTTGCGCAAAACCAGAAAAACTCCGGGGATACTACAAGCCAATGCAACAAGCGAAGCTATTATTTGAATTTCAATTTGTGGAATGGTCATATTTCGTCACCCCCTGAGTTTAATAATGAAGTTGCTTTGGCGATTCCTTTGTCAGTTAAACACCATTCATTATTGTCGATTACTATCAATCCATTCTCCTGCAATTTCATCATCGACAATTGATTATAACCCTCAAGCGGTTTTAGCATCGACAGTTCATGCATACATTTAATATCATCATGCTGATCACTAATTTTACACAATTGATAAAACAATTTATCCACAATTAGGTTTTTTCTATTTCTAACTGTCAATATCCATTTGGCCAGCCAGCCACGCTCGGGAGCAAACAAAAACGAAAAAAGCACAATCGATACAGCAACCAAAACGATAACAGGTCCGGTAGATAGATTAGTACCTGCACTTGAAATAGCTGTTCCAATAATGCCTGCTAAAATCCCAAATAATGCCGACAGAACAACCATTACACTCAACCGGTTTGTCCACTGTCTGGCAGCTGCAGCCGGTGCTATAAGCAAGGCACTCATTAATATTACACCCACTGTTTGCAATCCAATTACAATTGCCAAAACAATAAGGGTATTGATGGCAATATCGAGAATTTTAGTGTTGAAGCCCAACGACATTGCAAATTGCGAATCGAAAATAAAGAGTTTAAATTCTTTCCACAAAAGAAAAATTACACCAATCGAAAAGGCTGCAATTACCGACATCATTACCACATCCTCACGAAGAAGAGTGGCTGCCTGACCAAACAGAAAAGTCTCCAGTCCCGATTGATTTGCATTTGGTAAACGCTGGATTATGGTTAGCAAAACTAACCCGAAACCAAAAAACACAGCCAGTACCACAGCAAGGGCAGTGTCGCTTTTAATGCGTGTATATTTTATAATACCAGAAATCCATAATGTGGCTAACCAACCCGAAAATGCGGCTCCTGCAAAAATGAACAGTACATTTTTTGTTCCGATCAGTAAAAAAGCCACAGCAATACCGGGCAAAGAAGCATGAGCAACAGCATCGCCCAATAAGCTTTGTTTGCGCAGAACAGCATAAACACCCAACACTCCGCTCATAAGGCCAAGAACAGCAGTACCAAGGCCAATGGTTTGTGTGGTATAATCGGTAAACAGATCGGTAAAAAAGTTGAACATACAAAAATGGTTCAATGATTTAATG